>JAHIYT010000049.1 GCA_018814945.1 Patescibacteria group bacterium | reverse complement strand
TCCATCGTAGTTCGGGCGGAAATTAACTGTATCTTTCTCGATGTCTGCGAGCATCTCATCCGTAATCTTTTCCATTTTAGCCTCGGTATAACGCATGGCAGCAGCGTTGTCACCGTCCATAGAACCAAAGTTACCTTGACCGTTTACGAGTGGGTAGCGCATAGCAAAGTCTTGGGCCATACGAACCATGGAGTCATACACAGCAGTATCACCATGCGGATGGTATTTACCAAGAACATCACCAACTACAGTTGCAGATTTGCGGAATTTAGCACCACTGCGTAGACCGAGCTCGTGCATGGAATATAAAATACGTCTATGAACCGGCTTTAAACCGTCACGGACATCTGGAAGTGCACGAGATACGATTACAGACATGGCGTAATCCAGGTAGCTCTCCTGCATTTCGTTTGTAATATCTCTCCAGGCGTCATGATCACCTAACTCAAGAGTTGGTTTCTCCGGTCCATTTCCATCATCATCTCCCCCTTCGCTTTCACTCTCTTCTTCCTCTTCTGGTTGATCTGCTGATTCGCTTATCTGCTGATCAACTTCTTCCTCTTCTGGTTGATCATCTGGAAGTGGTAATTGATTGTCGTCTTTTGGGTCTTCTTTTTTAGGCACGTTTTTATGAAATTTTATGGGATAAAATTTAACTGATAAACTGATAAACTGAAGAACTAATAAACATTGTTTTTAAGTCCATAAGTTTATAAGTTTTTTTGTTTTTATAGTTATTAAATAATGCTGGTTAGTAAGCCAAAAATAGGCTTAACTGCAACCTTATGAAGTCTACCATATCCAGATTTGGAAAAAAAGGGTATTTTTGCTAAAAAACTGGACAAAAAGGGTATTATTTATCCTGTAAGATTTGAACAATTATTATTTTGAAACAGTACCCACTAATTCTGGAGCTGGTGTGGGTGCTATTGGAGCTGTAGAGCTATTAACTGGAGCGGTTTTTGCTTTTTTTGAAACCATCTCTTCCATTAAATCAAGCTGTATCTGCTGAATCTCCAAAAGCCTATTCCATTGACGACCAAGTAAATAGTCTAGTTTTTCATTAAGCTGACGAATTTCAAGCTCAGCTTTTAAATTAACGCGATAATCTTCTTCTGAACGTAATCTATCACGATCTTCCTGCCTATTTTGGCTCATCATAATTATAGGTGCCTGAATTGCAGCCAAACATGAAAGGACTAGATTAAGGAGTATAAATGGATATGGATCAAAAGGTTTTGCAAGTAATACAAAGGCATTTATAATAATCCAGGTAAATAAAACTCCTCCAAATATCATAATAAATCTCCAACTTCCGCCAAATTCCGCAACTTTATCGGCAACCTTTTCGCCAACGGTAAGCTGTCGGTCAAATGCGGTATTTATGTTCTGAGCAATAAGTTCATGTTCTTTTAACCCCTTTAAAACGTGACGCTCAAGAGTTGAGATGTCACCTTTCTGTTTTTTTACCATTTCCTCAACATACTGATTCCTGAATTGAGTAACATCTTCCATGCAAACAGCGCCGGTACCATCCCAAGTTGGATAGGCTTTTTTCATTAAAGCAATAACTCCGTCGCGTATTAAATCTACGGTGGTAAGCTGTTTAGTTGGCTTATTTAGGCCACAAAGTGAACACTTGGCTGTAGCTTGTTGCATTTTTATTAATTTATCTATTTATTATACCAAAAAAATGACCTTTTTGCAAGTCTGTAAAACAAATTTGTGGGATTTTTATGCTAATTATTTAAATCCACTTAATAGGGTTCAAATTATTAGATTTTAGATATTCATTTGCCTTACTAAAATGCTTACACCCAAAGAAGCCCCTATGAACCGACAGTGGAGATGGATGTGGCGCTTTTAAGACGAGATGTTTGCTGTCATCTATCATCCATTCTTTTCCTTGTGCATAAGCGCCCCAAAGCATAAATACCACATGTTCTTTTTTATCGGAGATGGTACGAATTACTTCGTCTGTAAAAGTTTCCCAACCCTTATTTTGGTGTGAAGTTGGCATACTGGCAACAACCGAGAGGATGGCGTTAAGGAGAAAAACCCCTTGCTCCGCCCAATGTTCTAGATTTCCGTGAGCTGGAATTTCACCACCGATGTCGGACTGAATTTCTTTGTAAATATTTACGAGAGAGGGTGGAGTCCGGACTCCTTGATTCACCGAAAAACAAAGCCCATGTGCCTGCCCTGGGCCATGATATGGGTCTTGGCCGAGCATAACCACTTTGACTTTATTGAACGGGCAGAGATTAAATGCTTTGAATATGTCTTTTGGAGGTGGAAAAACTGTTTTTGAACCATATTCTTGTCGGACAAAATTAGTGAGTTCTTCAAAATAGGGTTTGTTGAACTCTTCTTGGAGAACCTCTTTCCATGATTTTTCAATTTTGACGTCCATCTTTTTATTACAAGATTACAAACGCTTCGCTATTACAAGATTACAAAATTAATGTAATATACGTAACGATAATATAACATAAAAAATAATCTTGTAATTTTGTAATAACTAATCTTGTAATAAAATATGTTCCAATATATTGCCGACATCATCACATACAATTTATTTGATTTAGCGGAAGGTAGTCAGATAGCTTTGGCTACCAATTTTTTCTTTTATGACGTTTTAAAGATTTTATTCCTAATTTTTACAGTTGTAACAGTAATAGCTTTTATTAGGTCGTTTTTTGACCCAAATAAGTTTAAGAAGCCGATGACTGGTTTGAAATGGGGTGGTGGGAATGTTGCAGCAGCGCTATTTGGAGCGGTAACACCATTTTGCTCTTGTTCATCTATTCCATTATTTATCGGTTTTATTGAATCTAGATTTCCGCTCGGTATCGCTTTCTCGTTTTTGATTACCAGTCCACTTGTAAATGAGGTGGCATTTGTGATTATGGGTGGGCTTTTTGGTTGGAAGTTAGCCTTTTTATATGCACTCTCCGGTATAGCTTTAGGTGTATTTGGCGGACTTATTATCGGATCACTAAAAATGGAAAAGGAGATTATTTTGGAGAACAAAGAAGGGGAAAAATATGAAAGTGTTATGCCAAAAAAACTGGAAGCTAAGATAAAGTTTGCATTCAATTTTGGTTGGTGGACTTTTAAAAGATTACTGCCTTATGTAATTGGTGGTATTGCTATAGGTGCTGTGATTCACGGCTATGTTCCTCAAGAATTTTTTGTAAATACCATTGGTAAATTTGAAGTGCTTTCTGTACCTGTTGCGGCACTTGTTGGCATACCTATTTATGCAGGTTGCTCTACGCTAGTACCTATTATTTTTTCAATTACGACGGGTGGTGTGCCACTTGGAACCGCACTTGCCTTTATGATGGCTATCGCAGGTCTTTCTCTGCCGGAAGCGGTTATGCTAAAAAGGATTCTTAGCTTAAAGCTCCTCGCTACATTTTTTGGACTTGTAGCGATTGGAATTGTGATAATTGGATACTTGTTTAACTTTCTGAGCTAGTGTTTTCCGTTCCCATTTGGGTAGTTTTCTTTAATGCATGCCCAATGAAGAATTATATGTACTACAAATAGGACAGCGAATATTACATCGGAAAACGTATGGAATATCATCCAGTTCACATTGCTAATACCCCAGAAAAGATCATCATCTCCAGCGGGTATGATTCTAGAAATTACAATTGCGGAAAAAAATGAAGATATAAACATAATTACGAGAAGTATATCTACAACTATGAACCATTTTAATTTATTCATGGTCTTTTAGTTATTAATAAATTTAGGAGAGCCCTCCGAAATTTTTAGCAATCAACTCACCAACATTGTGAGTTATAAATATAACAAGAAGTGTAATAATCCAGTGTTCACCAACTACATGCCAGACTGGTGCTTTTTGGGATCTAGCCATCCAAAAACTGATAATACCGAGGACGAGCATACCCCAAATAATGCTAACAATTATCGCCATTTGTAATTCAAAAATAACTACCGGCACAACAAATGTTAATGCGAATATTAGTTTTGCAAAAAATGTAGCGATTGTTGATTCCCATATTTCTTTTGGTGTGTGTTGATTTTCTGATTCTTCGGAAATATGTATACCAAGAGCGTCGGAAAAGGCATCTGCCACCGCTATGGTTAAAATACCACCTAATACTGCAAGTGTTGAGTGAGTTCCCGCATTCAACCCCACCATCATTCCGAGTGTGGTAATTATTCCTGATGTTAGCCCAAAGCTTACGCCTTTAATATAAGAAATTTTCATATAATTTCATTAGGTGTTATTTATTATACCAAAAAAGCCTACATAAATATGCAGGCTTTTTCGAAATTATTGTAAGCGAATTATCTCTCGCGAGGTTGACGAGCTTCGTTTACGATGATCTTGCGACCATCAAGCTCTTTCTCGTGCCACATATCGATAGCAGCTTGTGCTTCTTCTGGAGAAGACATTGTCACAAAGCCGAATCCTTTAGGACGACCAGACATTTTGTCTGTAATAATAATAGCTTCTTCAACGCTACCAGCTTGAGCAAATGCTTCACCTAGGGCGTCTTCAGATAATTTGTAAGAAAGATTTCCTACATATAATTTTGTTCCCATGATAGAAAAAAAATTAGTAAATAAATGCGAACTCCTCAATGTGACTTTATCCTTGGTGTCATGAGGAGTGCAAACACACTCATTCACTAAAGAGAAAAAACTAACTTGAGAAAATTACAGACGGAAGTATAAATTTAAAAGGCTTTTTTGTCAAATTATTCTATAC
>JAHIYT010000005.1 GCA_018814945.1 Patescibacteria group bacterium | reverse complement strand
TTTCCGTTATTCCTTTATGCTCCAGTAAAGCTACTATTACTTGTCTTCTTACATGTCCAAGGTTTCCTAAGAGTTCCTCAAGGAATTCTGGGATTTCTCCTGCAGCCTCTTCGCTTATATCAACGAGTTCTTCTAGTCGGAAGTTTATTTCGCGTAAGTTTGTCATAATTAATTAAGGTTTATTCACCTTCGCATAAAGCTTAGATGAATGAGGGGCAGTGAAACCTCGAAATAGGGGCGTAATACTAATACTTAGCTAGTTTTTTGTCAAACTCTTCTTCGATAATTCAATCCAACCCTCTAAACCTACGGTTTTAGGGCTCTCCACCTCCTTTGTAGGGAAATTTTCGAAGTGATAATTAACGGTTTTCCAGAAGTTTTTTGGGACTTGTACATCGTTTTGAGTGATTTTCATAATACAACTCATCACTTTTGGCTCTGGATAGACGGAAGCAGGTGGTACATCGGTTACAATCTCTATATCTCCATAACTTTGTGCCTGGAGTGAAACCCGATAGCATCTTGGTGGTTGCCCCATCAAAGTTGTGGCATATTGTTTGTCGGTTATGAACACCATGGCCTCCGGTTTATGATCGATTTCTGACATGAATTTTCTATAAAGTCGGCCGGAAATATGAAAGGGAATGTTGCCAACTAGTATGTATGGTTTTTGGGGAATTTTATAGTCTAAGATATCGCCCTTAATAAGCCGTATATTAGATTGCTGAGCAAATTTTTTGTTCAACACATCATACATTTGCTTATCATATTCGACAACTTCGACATCATTGAAGGAATCGGCCAATTCGCTTGTTATATAACCAAGACCGCCACCAACTTCGACAACTTTTGTACCTTCATTGTGGACACTTTTAACCGTTTGAACAAATTTTTTGATCACGGATGGGTCTGTAGTAAAAACCTGACCGTAATATTTTCGCGGTATTATGTCATTTTCTTCCAGTTCTTTTTTACAATCTTCTTGATTCATATTTCCTTATAAAAGTATGAAAATCTGAAAATCTGAAAAGTTTGTAGGTTTTCAGGTTTTCAATTTTTCATTTCACATTATACTGTTTGTGATGAAAAAAATACTAGCGATTTTATTGGCACTTATAATTCTAGCCCCAGTGACAGGGGAGCTTTGGCGATTACCCATAATGGGGGTGGAGCTTTTGCCATCCGATATGTTGATCCCCATATTTTTTGTAGTTTGGGTAATAGATAAAATTCACAATGACCGTAAGATCCGTATTGGAAAGATAGGCAAATCTATAGTTCTATTCCTATTTATATTGGTGATCACTTATCTTCTCAATTTAATGCGCTTTGATTTAACCCAAATGATAGTTGCATTCACTTATCTTGGGCGCTTTGGAATGTATATATTCCTAGCTCTGATTGTTTATGATTTACTCGATAGAGATAAGGGTAAGCTCTATTTTAAAACCATAATGGGCAGTTTTTTGGCTAGTTTCATTTTACTTACCCTACTTGGTTTTCTTCAGCTTAAACTCTTCCCGAATTTTTTTGAAATGGGCATGCACTTGAAAGGTTGGGATCCGCATATTGGCAGGCTTCTTTCCACTTGGTTTGACCCCAATTATATTGGTGGATACTTGGCTTTTATGTTGAGTATACTTATCGCTGTTGGCTTATACTTCCATCGTAAAAAGGATAAGAGAATATTTTTGATAATTGCTGCTCTTGCGTTCTTCGGTTTGGTAGCGCTTTATTTAACCTATTCCCGTAGTGGATATCTTGCTTTAATTGCAGGTCTTGGTGTCTTGGCTTTTCTAAAATCCCGCAAATTACTTGTTGTTGCAGCTCTTATAATTGTTCTCGGTTTTGCGGTGTCGCCAAGGGTTCAGCAGAGGTTTATGGATATGTGGGGATCTGTGCGCGTTATTGTAGGAATAGACGAGCAACAAACAATAGATCCGACAGCACGTCTTCGCTTGTATTCATGGCAATTTGCTACCGAAATGATTACTGACCACCCATGGATTGGCGTTGGATACAGTAGATATGCATATGAAATCAATGAACGTGGCCATGGTCTACTTTCCGGTCATGCATCCGGAGGTTCGGATAGTTCACTGCTTACCATATGGGCAACTACTGGCGTATTTGGCTTTTTATCCGCACTTGCAATTGGTTTTGTGGCTACTGTTGTTTCACTTAAAAAAGCATGGCGAAAAGAAACCTTCGACAGCTACTTGCAATCCGGTTTTCTGGCGGGTTTTGCGGGGATGATGATCCATTCGGTATTTGTAAATTCGCTCTTATTTCCTTTGATAATGGTTTATTTGTGGGTGACTATGGGGATGATGGATAGAAAATAATCCTAAAACCTTTAAAAAAGGCTTTAGGCCTTTCCAAAAATATCGGTTAAAAATATTTTGAAGCATCACTAAGCTTCGCGAGCTTTTTGCGGGGCCCACGAGACCCGCATCAACTCCTCGCTACGCGCGTTCAGTTTCAAAATATTTTTCCTATTTCTATTATTTCCCCAGACCCCGCTTGCCTTTTATTCAGCTTATCCTATCAATTCCGTCAATCCTTTCAAGATAATTGGCAACCGAGATTGGTAGATATTTTTTCCAATCTCCACCTTTAATCATCATACTTCTAATGTCGGTAGCGCAAATGTCTACTTCCTTTTTTACAATTTTTACGGGGATATCAGTGTGTTTTTCGAATAACTCTTTTACTATTCCGTCATCTCCTACAAAAACTATGTCGAATGGTGGTACTAGGTTTTGCACATGTCCTGGCCAAGCGGTATTGTCGTGAATGTCTGGGATTGGAATTATTTCAGTATCTTTTTTAATTCCATTCTCTTTCAGTACTTGAGTTATCATCTCGATTCTTTCATCTGCAGTAAAAGGATGTAATTCCTCGTGGCTATACTGCGCGCTACCAATTCCTATATATAAAAAATCCACAACACTTAATGCCTGCTTTATTGCAGATAAATGTCCTAGGTGGAATGGTTGGAAGCGGCCTGTATAGAATCCTGTTTTCATAGCTTCTTATTATAAGATTAGTTATTACAAGATTACAAGATTAATTAATGTATTTCTACACCAAAAAATAACCTTGTAATAGATAATCTTGTAATCTTGTAATGCGCGATTAGCGCTGTTGGATAATCAGTGGCAAAGTCATATTCTGAATTTCAACTACTTTTACACCTGCAATTAGCGGGTCTCTGTTTGCTTTTATCTCTACAATTAGGTTCGCTATTTTTGGCCTAAAGAAGCTGTAGTAATCAAGTAATCCTTGATAAGCACCTAGTTTTGCACGTACTTCTGCCTGACTTTCTTCTAATCCAATAAATTCAGCAAGATTTTCTTCCGCATTTGGTCCATTAAATATTTCTAAGTTATTAAAGAAGT
>JAHIYT010000048.1 GCA_018814945.1 Patescibacteria group bacterium | reverse complement strand
GCTATCCAAGCAGATATAAATTATGCTGAAGAGAAAGGGATTACTAAAAAACCAACAACAATTATTGGAGATTATGTACTACTTGGTAATCAGCCGATTGAAAATATAGAAAAAATTATTAATGAAATACTTTAATATGGAAGATTGTATTTTTTGCAAAATAATCGGTAAAGAAATCCCTTCTGAATTTGTTTATGAGGACGATGAAATTGTTGCTTTTAACGATATTCATCCAAAAGCTAACCATCACGTTCTAATTGTACCCAGAAAGCATATTCCGACTATCAATGACTTGAATGAGGATGAAAAAGATGAAGTTTTGGTTGGAAAAATGATGCTCGTTGCAAGAAATATTGCTAAAGAAAGAGGCTTAAGCGGTTACAATTTGCAATTTAATGTTGGTGAAAGTGCCGGACAAATAATCTTTCATATCCACCTTCACCTAATATCTAATGGCTAATTAACTAAAAAACTTGATAAACTGAGAAACTAAAAAACTTGATAAATAGCATTTAAATGAATTAATTATGAAAACAATTTTTAGATTTAGGAAATTTCCCGTATACAAAAGCACAAGAAAGTTTAGAAATGAACTGCATAAGCTTATAAAGGATAAATTTCCAAAAGAGGAGCGATATAGCCTTACTTCTCAGGTTTTTCGTGCTACTGATTCGATTCTTCTTAATATTGCAGAAGGTGCTGACAGACTCTCCGATATTGATTTTAGTAGGTTTTTAAATCTCGCATTAACATCAGTCAATGAGGTTGTAGCATGCATGGATCTAGCAATTGATAGTGAATATATTAGCAAGAAAGAGTATGATTATTTCGTTAATCAACTTGAGAATATTCATAAGCAATTAAAAGGATTTATCTCAAAAGTTCGAAAAGATAACCAAAAGTTTTGATTAACCGCCAGTATTTCAGTTCTTTAGTTTTTAAGTTCTTCAGTAAGCAAATGGATAAAGGAAAATTATACATCGTAGCGACACCGATAGGAAATCTTGGTGATTTAACCTTTAGAGCCAAGGAAATTTTGGAATCGGTGGATTTAGTTGCGTGTGAAGATACAAGGCACACATCGATTTTACTGAAACATTATGAAATAGATAAGCCTCGACTTTCTTTTCATGGCCACAGTGGGTATGCGAAAGTTGATAAGATTATGGAATATTTGAATAAAGGAGATGATGTGGCATTAGTTTCAGATGCCGGTACACCAGGCATTTCAGATCCCGGTTATGTGCTAATTCAGGCTGCGCTGGAGGGTGATGTGGGAGTTATTCCTATACCTGGAACAAGTGCTGTAATAACCGCTTTGTGTGCTAGTGGACTACCAACTGATAAGTTTCTGTACCTCGGTTTTTTGCCGGTAAAAAAAGGTAGGCAGACATTGTTTAAGAAAATAGCGGAAGCTGAAAATACAGTTGTATTTTACGAATCCCCTCATCGACTTATTAAAACGCTGACTCAGTTAAAAGATTTTTTGAAACCGGATGCAAAAATTGTGGTAGCAAAAGAACTTACCAAGATTTATGAGACTTTTTATCGTGGTAGTTTAGCGGAGGTATTAAAACAGATTCCGGAAAAACCAAAGGGAGAGTATGTGGTTATGGTAAGTAATTAATCTATTTCCCCTCTTAAAACTCTGGCTGCATCTTCAAGAGCTTCCTTGTGGGCTCTTTTTTTTTCTGCGCTTCTTTCTCTTTTCTTTAAAATAGCACTTGCTCTTTCGTGGATATCAGGAATTAGCGCTTCTAATTGCGCCTTATTGTCAGCCAACAGGGGTTCAAATTTATCTTTATGAGGAAGGGGCATAAGTCCTTTCCCCTTTAGAACCTCTTCCAGTGCTTGGTGATAGGCATTGTAAGTTCTTACTGTAGCATTTTTCTCTATACTAAGTCCGACGATATATCCAATTTCACCATCCGGATCAGCTATAAATACTTTTACTGGAAACGATTGTGATGTTTGTCTTGTTTCTGGCATGCTTAGATAAGTTTATTGTAAATCTTTAAGGTACTCATCCGGCACATATTCTATATCAAGTTCATCGAGAGGCAAATAATCGAGTGGGTTTACCGGACTGCCTTTGTAATGAACTTCGAAATGGAGATGTGGACCGGTTGTTTGTAACCCAGCACCTTTTGTCCCCGGAGTACCACCACTTAGGCCGATTAAATCACCTTTTCTTACAACAGTACCTGGTTTTGCGACAATTTCAGAAACGTGACCATATACGGTAACCAGATTTCCTTTATGTGCGAGAATTATATAACTGTAGCCATTTCCGTTATCTTTTGTTTGGAAGACATAGGCGTTTGCAGGGGCTAGAATTTCAGTAAATTGCTTAGCGCGGATATCTATTGCGTTGTGAACTCCCCATCTGGTTGGATAATTTGGATCGTGAAACTGGGCTGTAATTTTATTTGCCGGGACAGGCCAATCGAATGGCTTGCCGTCAACATCTTCATCATCATCGGAGATTGACTGAATTACAGAATCTTCAACAGATTCCATCATTTCAACTGTATCTTTTGTTTCTTCAAGCACTGCTAAATCCTCTTCAGCCTCTGCCCCTTCGACCACCTCCAGACCGTCGTCTAGTAAATCTAATTTACTTTCAATTAATTCGATATTCTCTTGTAAATTTTGTACTGCAATTGTTGTAGCGAGTTGCTCTTGAATGGCAGCATCAAGAAGTGCCTGATATTTTTCTTCCTCACCCTGAGTGTCTTCAAGTAATTCTTTTTTAGAAAATCTTGTTTCTTCAAGAGAACGCTTTTCTTTTAGTAATTCGCTGTAAAGAAATTCAAGCTCTCTTTGCTCATCTTCGATGGTGTCTTGTTTTTCGATTAAGTCGTTATGGGTCACTTCTAAGTCATAGAAAACCTGGCGACCGGTTTCCTCCATTATTTTTAGATACTCCTGACCGAGTAAATTTTCACTTATGCTGGCATCTGCAAGTAATAATTTTATAGTACCTGAACCTTCACTGTAGAAGTCAAAATATTGATCTTCTTC
>JAHIYT010000047.1 GCA_018814945.1 Patescibacteria group bacterium | reverse complement strand
TTCCAATTTCCAATTTCCAAGAAATATTCAAGCTCCAATGTTCAAACTATAAAAATAAAAGGTAACAAGAGTAGCCAGTTTCTTTCTGCGCTTTTAATGATCAGCCCATATATTGCCCCACTTAGGATTGAGGTGGTAGGGGAACTTGTTTCTAAACCTTACATAGATATTACTTTGAAAGTAATGAAGGCCTTTGGTGTTAAAGTAAAAAATAACTCATACAAATCTTTTGATATAAAACCTCAAGTTTATAAGGCTACTAATTACCAAATAGAAGGGGATGCGAGTGCGGCTAGCTATTGGACTTCCATTGCATATTTACATGGAGGTAAGGTTGAATTTACTAATTTAAATAATCGTTCTATTCAGGGAGATATAGGCTTTTTAGAATCTCTTAAACAACTTAAAAAGCGCGGTCCACGAGTTATTGATATGGAATCAATGCCGGACACAGCTATGACACTAGCTACAATTGCTCCATTTGCAAAAAGGCAGACGAAGATAACTGGTCTTTCTACTCTTAAACTTAAAGAAACAGATCGACTTAAGGCTTTGGAGAATGAATTGAGGAAAGTGGGGATTAGGGTTAAGACTACAAAAAATTCGATAACTATCGAAGGCGCGAAAACGTTTTCGCGCCTTCGGGATAATGTTCGAATTGGAACCTATGATGATCACCGTATGGCTATGTCCTTTGCAGTACTTGGTACAAAAGTTCCAGGAATTAAAATTGAAGATCCAGGGTGTACAGCTAAGACTTATCCGAATTTTTGGAAGGATTTGGAATTAGCATATTTATCTCCGATAAAGCTTGGTGATAAAAATCTGATTTTAACCGGTATGAGATGTAGTGGAAAAACTTATTTCGGGAAGAAAATTGCAAAGCTTTTGAAGAGGGAATTTGTAGATTTGGATACGGAGATAGAAAAGCAAAAAAATATGAAAATACAAGACATTGTAAAGCGCTATGGTTGGCCGTATTTTAGGAAAGTTGAACAAAAAGTTTGTTCAGAGTTTTCGGATACAAAAAACCTTGTAATTGGGACTGGTGGGGGAGTTGTTTTGGATGAAAAAAATATGAAGAATTTAAAAAAGAATGGAGTGAATATTTTTATATTTGCAGATATCCCAACTCTAGTCGAACGCATTAAAAAATCTACTAACCGTCCGTCTCTCACTGGCAAAAAAATTGATAAAGAATTAAGTGATGTATGGGAAGAGCGCCGTGACTTATATCTTAAATACGCGGACTACGTTTGGGATGATACGAGTGGGGGAGTTGTGAAGAATAATCTTGAACAAATTTTTTGTTCATAATCTATATTTCCTCCCTATTTCTCCACCAAAAGAATCTCCAAATATTGTTCAGCTTATTCTTCTTATAGAACTCAGCGACGTTTTTAAAGGAATAAAGAATAAATGCGGTTACACCAATTTTTATACTTCTTAATTTCACCCTTGAAAGTAAAACAGATCCAAGGCCTCTTCCTTGCATCTCTGGAACTACGGATATTTTGTGTATATACATTAGCGTAACAATTCCAAGTATTCCGAATACAGTGAATTAGACAGCCCCTTTAATTTTTTTGTGATCTTTTAATACATATACTCTTCCCTCTGAAATCCACTTCCAGACTTTATTTTTGTGCACGCCTTTATCCACAGCTGTGAAAAGCTTTGTGACAGGCTTAAGATCGCCAATTTTTGCTTTTTTTAATTTCAAATGAGGAAACTTCATAAATAAAGTTTATTTATTTTTGTTTTTTTTGAAACCAGACTATGTAAATTATTTCTAATATTCCAACGGTATGCACTAAAAGCAGCACAATGAACCATGGCAACTGATTATTTCTCCCACACTTCCATAGTGCAATGCCTTTCCAGGTCATAATCCAAATTAGGAAGGGGACTAAGAATAAAGGGTTTCCTGATAAGTTTTGAATTAAAGTCATTTTATAAATATTAGGTGCTTATGATTATACTACTCTTTATGAAATACATCGAGAATATAATCACCTAGGGCAAGTACGACTATTCCAATTAATATTGTATAGCCATATCCAAACTCTTTTATTGCAATGTTTACTAGTGGGTATACAATAAAATACCCCCCAATAAATATCGCGGTGACGGTAAAAATATTTCTTCGCCCCGTAAAGAGCTCCATAAATTTTCCGTGTTGTCTCATTTTTTTGTTTTTATTTGGCCATATTATAGCATAAATTGGATTGTATTCAATTAGTTTTTTCATTGCTACAAAAAAACTTCACTTTTTTCTTGACTTCAACAGTTGCCTTCGATAGAATCTTTCTGCTTATACTGAGATACAAAGAAATTTAGTTCTTAAGTAAGCCTTTGTTCTTTTGAATCAAAGGGATTGTTTCGAAGCGGACTTCCATGCGCTTTGAGACAATAGTGTAATTTAATTATTAGCCTAATTAATTACACATTGCATTTTGAATGCAGCAAAAATTCATTCTAGAGTTTTAATATACGATTTACATTTTATGTAAATCCACTATGTACAAACAACTCTCCGATGTTTAATCGGAGAATATCAAAGCCACGTCTCGAGCTTAACTGCCTATCGGCAGGGAAAACGAGACACAAACTTTTTTTATGAAGAGTTTGATCCTGGCTCAGGATGAACGCTAGCGGTGCGCCTAACACATGCAAGTCGAGCGATATAGCGGCGAACGGGTGAGTAACACGTTGGAACCTGCCCCGAACTCAGGGATAGCCCACCGAAAGGTGGATTAATACCGGATGTCCCAGCAATGGGAAAGATTTTTCGGTTCGGGAGGGGCCTGCGGCCTATCAGCTTGTT
>JAHIYT010000046.1 GCA_018814945.1 Patescibacteria group bacterium | reverse complement strand
TTGATAATCATTTTTGTTACACCAACATTTAACAGCACCCTTGAAATGATTGATTATTGATTGTAATGAATGTTTTTTTAATGGTCCAAATTCATTTTTATTCCATCGTAGAGGCGCGCCATGGCGCGCCTCTACGGGGTGGTTTTTATCAATTACAATAATTCCATGTACATGATTCGGCATAACAACCCATTCATCCAATCGGGTGAATGGAAAATGATTTGGTATTTCATTCCAAAATTTTGCTGCGGTGCATCCAATATTCGATAAACCCATAAAATAATTTTGGATTTTACCAAAATGCTCTTCTCGATTTTTTGTACATATGGTTACAAAATACCAGCCATCGGATGAATAATCCCAATATGGCAAGCGTGTGGATTCAACCCGATATTTATTTTGAAATAATGTCATATTAAAAACTAAAACGAATCGTTCCATTCATTGTCTCCAAAACCTCAAGGTTAGTTATTTTATCCATAGTTTCTTGGTGCGGATGGCCAAATTTATTATCTAGTCCTGCAGATATAATGGCTGTTTCTGGTTTGATTGCATTTAGAAATTCGTCGGACGTAGCGGTACGACTTCCATGATGTCCTAGCTTGAGAATTGGGCAATTGAGATCTTGGCCGGAAAGAATTATTTCTCGCTCAAGCTCCTGTTCAGCATCTCCGGTAAGGAGAATATGACAGTTATTTCCTTCAATCAACCTTAGGACAATAGAACTGTTGTTGAGATTATTTGCCTCTTGCCCAACAAAACTCTGATTAGGATGGAGAATGTCGAGATAAGAGTTTGTTCCGATTTGTATATCCTTTGTGTTGAGTGGGAAAATGATTGGAATGTTTAGTTCTTTAATCTCATTTATTAATTCTTGGTAAAGTGGATTTTCGGATGCAACACCCGTCATCATTACTTGTTTGACGTCATATTTATTCAGTATTTCAAACAATCCACCAAAGTGATCTAGGTGTGGGTGAGTGAGAATAAAGAGATCGATAGTTTGGTCAAAAAAGCTTAATTGCTTTCCTAGCTCTTCAATAACCTGACCGTTTTCACCAGCGTCGATTAAAATATTTTTGTATTCAGGTGTTTGTATAAGGATCGCATCACCCTGACCCACGCTTAAAACGGATGTTCGTAAATTGTTATTGGCTATTGCGGACATTTGAAAAAGAACCAGCATCAATATTAAGACGGAAATGATGTGGGAGAGCACCCATTGTTTCAATTTACAATTTACAATTTTCAATGTCCAAAATTGATAGGGTGCTGAATTTTGGGGGCAGGAATGAAATTTTACCACAAATAGATTTATTGTCAAGCGAAACTAGATTCAAAAATACTCACCCAACTAATGCTGAGTGAGATTTTTGATTTTTTATAAAGAGTTTATTTCCTTTTTCGTCTAAGCATTCCGCCTGCAGCAGCAGCACTGCCCATAAGTAGTAAGCCAAGACCTAAACCGGTTTGCGGAAGTCTAATAGATTTAACCGCACCGACTGATTCGTTACCAGAGGCATCTTTTGTTGTAATTTTGAATGTGTATTCCTGACCACCTTCCATTTCATCAACTTCGTATTCAGTAGCGTCAGCACCAAGAGAAGTACCTTCGTCATAGTTCATACCACGATCCATACTTTGATACATAATTTGATCTACAAGGTCTTTTGCACTATTGATACTAGCTGTCCAATTCATAGTGATCATAAATGTTTCGATTTGTTCTACGTAAGAAAGAAGCAGACTGGTGATATCTTCAGGAGGAGTTGTGTCTTCATCTTCCATACATACATTTGAACAACCATCGTTGCTCGCTGTATTTCCATCATCACATTCCTCGCCTTCATCAACAACACCATCTCCACACATGAATTCTTCCATAGCTGTTTCTTCTAGTACAACCTCTTCTTCCATTACTTCCTCCTCTTCTGCTACAACCTCTTCCTCAGCTTCAACAGCAGCTTCAAGACTTGATCCTAAGAAAAGGCCAGAGTCTGTACTACCACTAATCATTGGATTACCAGCTTCGTCTTGAATAGCAACACCAGCTGTAACAATGTAGTTCATATCAGCAGTTTGAGTTTCTGTTTCTAAAACAACTGTTGCACCTGTTTCGTCAGCTTCATCAAGTTGTGCGGTCATAATCTCAAGCATGTTACCTGGAGTGAGTTGTTCTGTAATAGTAAATGCTGCTTCTGGCAGAAGGATAGGTAGAACCACAGTTTCTGAGAATACAACACTTACATGTGTGTTATCCACCGCCGAAACCTCTACAACTGTAGGAGACTCACTGTCGCCTTCTTCTTCCGCAAGAGTAGTTGCACTTGCTTCAATACTATAGGCTTCACTTTCAAGATCAGCTGAATCAATTGCGGTTACAGAAAAGAAATATTCAGTATCTGCAATCAGATCTGCTATTACATAAGATGTAGCATTGTTCGCAGTGTCTATTTCGCTGTCATATTCACCTTCACCTGCCTGCTGAACGGAAGTGGTGCCATAATAGATGCGATAATGATCTACAAGACCGCCTTCTGCATCTTGTGCGCTATCCCACGAAAGTCCGATTGAGCTGGTATCTACTGCTGTAGCAGTAACTCCAGATACATTTTCTGGTTCACCAGCAGCAAACACAGGAAGTGCCAATACTGCAGCTGCAAATAAAGCAATTAGTGATTTTTTT
>JAHIYT010000045.1 GCA_018814945.1 Patescibacteria group bacterium | reverse complement strand
GAAAATCTTTTCACCATTTAAATGTGATTGAAATTCAACACCGTCGTCTTTTAACTTACGAATTCCAGCGAGTGAAAAAATCTGGTAACCACCACTGTCTGTAAGAATAGGACCATCCCAGTTCATAAACTTATGCAGACCACCTGCTTTTTGCACAATATCTTCACCTGGACGTAAGTGTAGGTGGTAAGTATTTGATAGAATTATTTGTCCACCCAACTCTCGAACTTCTTCGGGAACAAGCCCTTTAATTGCACCAACCGTGCCAATTGTCATAAAAAAAGGTGTTTGGATATCACCATGGGCAGTTTTTAGTGTGCCGGAGCGAGCAGAGCCTGATTTTCCAAGTAAGCTGAACATGCGGAAAGTATATCACTATTCCTGAGTCAGATAAATTCCGAGTTTTGCCATGACCTCACCAATGCGATAAAGTTCTTCGTTAGGAATTATTAAACCAGATCTAAAGCATGCAGCAAATTCACCGAATTTATATTCACTATATTCCTCTCTGAAATCATCAGTAATATGTGGTGAATACCATACCAAATGTTGTAAAACATACTCGGCCAGCTTATAACTACTTGGCTTACCAAATGCAATCAGGTGGTTAGCAGCAATCAATGAAGCTGTATCTTCTGAATTCATCAACTGATATCCTATAGCTGACAATTCAGTAAGATTCTGAAAATCTAGGAATTCTTTAGGTATTTTATTGGTATCAAGTTCAAAGCTTCCCATATCGATAGTACCCTTTTCCCTTATTACCTCCGGTGATATTGATTCTTCATCAATATTTTGGGCAAAAATGGCATGCATTCCTTCATGTAAAATGAATTGCCTTTTAAGCTTGCTGGCAATTGTTTCAGAGTCTTTATCGTATTCTTTATGTTCTTCAAAAGCATTATCTATTTCTTCCATTTTTTCAATAAAAGATTCAGTTTCAGACGTGCTATCTAAAGAATTTTTATCAACAAGAATATAATGGCCTTCACTTATGTATGCTGCATTAAAATCAGAAAGGTCTGAACTAATAATATTGCTTTTACTTAAAAGTTCTTGATGTTTTGCTACTGTGATTACAGGTAATTCTGAGCTATGCAGGTCGTCAGATGCTGTTAATGATTTGGATTCCTCTGTCTTATACAAAGTACATTTATAAACTCTATTAATATTATCTGAATCCCATTTTATATCTAAGAAAAAGCCATGCGGAATTAAATGACGATTAAAATCACCCATTGGCCATTCGGTATTATCGACATCTTTTTTATCATCGCCTTCTAATGCGGTACGAAGTTCTGTTAAAAACTTATTTGTCAGTTTTTTCTGTTTCCTAAAGCTCTTAGTCTCTGCAATTTTACTTAAAAGTGATTCTTTTAATTCATCAAAAACTCCATAAAAACGCTGAAATTTCTCTTGGTCGGTTGTTTCAGGAATAAGATATTCACGTATTTTTTCGGGTGTCCATGGCTCAGAATCTTCATTGAAATCTATTTTTGGTAGATCAACCTGGCATTCCCACTCTTTACATTCTGGTGGTTTTTCTGCTTCTGGCACCTTAACAGTAATTTCGGTATCTGGTTTTGTCTTAACGGAAAATGCCCCTGTTAATTCTTCACGGCATGCTGCTGCCAACATAGGCACGCCTAATGCTAGTTTAATAAAAGATCTGCGCTCTATATCCCCCTGATATGATGGTGTATTTTTGACCATGGCGGTTATCTTAAATACTTTTTATGATTTTGTCAAATACTAATAAGCTCAAAAAAGCCTCGAAATAAAACGAGGCTATTTTAATTAATTTACTTTCTCCCTTCAATAATCTTATCTACAATTCCATAATCAAGTGAAGCTTTTGCGTCCATAAAGTAATCTCTTTCTGTATCATTCTCAACTTTAGCAATATCTTTTCCTGTGTGACGAGCTATCATCTCATTTAGAAGGTTTTTAGTCTTCATAATATGATCTGCATGAATTGCAATATCTGTAGCTTGCCCTTCTGTTCCGCCCAAAGGCTGATGAATCATAACCTCAGAATGTGGAAGGATGTATCTTTTACCTTTTTTACCACCCATTAAAATGATTGAACCACCGGAAGCTGCAATACCAACACAAACTGTTGATACGTCTGGCTTAATAAGCTGCATAGTATCGTACATTGCAAGAGTTGCAGTAACAGATCCACCTGGAGAATTTACATAAACTGTAATGTCTTTGCTTGGATCTACTTTTTCTAAGAATAGAAGCTGAGCAATTACAACATTTGCAACTTCGTCGTTAATTTGTGAACCTAAAAATACAATACGTTCTTCAAGAAGACGGGAATAAATGTCATATACTCTTTCACCACCTTCAGGCGTTTTATCTATAACGGTTGGAATAATTGGCATGTTTATTTTTATTACAAGATTACAAGATTGAAAATTACAAGATTAATATGTACTTTTCTTATTAATTATACCATTTTTCACGAAAATAATCGAATTATTACATTTGACTAAATAATTTTGTAATCTTGTAATAACTAATCTTGTAATAAGAAATTACTTTTCCTTTAACCCAACAATTCCACCGAATACTGCACCAAGAACGGCGCCAAATGCCATACCTAGAAATACTACTATTTCTCGCGGTGGTATATCGAGCGATGAGCTTACTAGTAAAGTCATTGCCCAAATTACGAGCCCTAAGAAAAATCCAGCAAACAAACCGATAATGGAAGTGAGTAAGGCTGTTTTGATGACGTTTAAAAGTTTTTTCATGATAATAATTTATGTAATATTTCGTTAACCGATTTGGGATTGGCAGTACCTTTTGTAGCACCCATAATTTGACCGACAAGTCCGCCAATCGCTTTTTCTTTTCCGCCTTTAAAGTCGGCAACGATAGCGGGATTTCGGTTGATTACATCTTGGCAGATTTTTTCGAGCTCACCGGTGTCTTCCATTACCTTAAAAGGTTTAAAATATTCTTCAGGATCCGAATTCTTAGAGCAAATTTCATTTAAGTGGTCTTTGGCAATTTTACCTGTAATACTTCCCTCTTCAATCATTTTTACCATCTTACCAATTGTTTCAGGGCTGGCGGTAAATGAATCCGATGCCATTAGGGGTTTGATTTCAGAAAGTAGCCAGTTTGCAGTCTTTTTTGGCGAACCGGAAACTTCAGCAGCCTTTTCAAAATATCTAGCTAACTCTTGATCAGAAGCAATATAATTCGCATCTTCTGTGCTTAATCCAAATTCAGATTGATATTTATCTGATTTACTGTCCGCAAGTTCTGGAATTTCAGCTTTTAGTTCCTCAATCATTTCTTTGGTGACTATGAGTGGCGGAATGTCCGGTTCAGGAAAATAGCGATAATCCGCGGCTTCTTCCTTACCACGCTGAGAAGTGGTGATTTCTTTATTATCATCCCAACCACGAGTTTCCTGTACTACAGTTCCCCCATTTTCGACTAGTTCGATCTGACGTTTAATTTCGTAATCAATTGCTTTTTCAAGGCTGCGGAATGAATTTAGGTTTTTTACTTCCGCCCTTGTACCAAATTCCTTTTGGCCTTTTGGACGGATGGAAACATTGATATCAAATCTCATCTGTCCTTTTTCCATATCCGCATCTGAGGAATCTACATATCGGACGACTTTTTGGAGCTGGCGGGCGTAAGCGCTGGCTTCTTCCACACTTCGAATGTCCGGTTCACTAACTATTTCCATCAAGGGGGTACCGGAACGGTTGTAGTCGACTAGTGTTCCACCAGTGCTATGAGTAAGTTTACCTGCATCGTCTTCTAGGTGAAGACGCGTTACACCGATATCTTTTTTACTTCCATCGGATAGTGTAATGGTGACCTTACCCTTCTCGGAAATTGGTAGGTCGTATTGGGAAATCTGGAATCCTTTTGGAAGATCTGGATAGAAATAACTTTTCCTATCCATTTTAGAAAATTCTGGAATACCACAACCAAGTGCAAGGGCTGCCTTTACCCCTTTCTTTACAGCCTCTACGTTGATTAATGGGAGCATACCCGGAAAACCCATGCAGATTGGACATACGTGAGAATTTGGCCTTTCATCAAAAATATTATTGCTGCATCTGCAAAACATTTTAGTTTTTGAATTTATGCGACAGTGCACTTCTAAGCCAATAACCGGTTCGTATTCCATTTTTATTTATTTTAAAAATACAGAATTAATTTACCACTAATTCTGCAATAAATAAACGTGAGTTATTAACCTAATTATTGGTTATCATCGTCATCATCAAATTCCTTACCCCACTCTTCGAAACCACCGTGTTGCCTTTTTGGGATCATATCTAGTAAGCGACCTCTCCATCTTTCTAAAATTCCAGGTGTCTTTCGATCAGAGGTAACCTCTCTGTTTACTTTGTCTCCATCCTTAAACATTTGACCATTGGACAAGAGGGCGCCAAATCTTGCCTCTCCTAATACTCCTCCACTTATTCCATAGTTTTCCAATAATTCAGCGAACCTTATTCTATTCTCTGCTCCATAAGTTACTTCGCAAGCTTGTTCCAGGCTATCAAAGATTTCTTTGTATTCTGAATAACAAAGAAAATTTGGATCTCCACCTGCAAGCTTTATGAGTTCTATTGCACGTCCATATTCATCAATAGCTTTTAAATAATTACCTCTTTCAAAATGAGTGCGTGCTATATTGCATAATCGAGAGAATTCTTCTGGAAGTTTCAGGTAATAACTCGACAATGCGCGAAGGTCTATTTTTGTATCTCTAGCAATCTCTGTTAATTCACCGAAAAAAGCTTGATCTTTGTCTATTTCAATACCTTCCTGTTCAACCTTTCTACGTAATGCATTAGATGTCTCTTCTATTAATTGAATGTGTGACGGTGATGAAAAAATAAGATTTGGGTCATCCAAATGAGCGAACGCTGCTTTAACAGCTTCAATATATTTATCAGGATTTCCAATAGATCTTATTGCCTCTCCTTTTGCTGCTAAGAATTCCGCGTTACTATTAAGTGCTGTTTCTGCGGCTTGCTCAATTGGATTAAGCTCAGGTATAGCGCTATCTCCAGTATCTTCTATGGGTTCTGGATCTGGTTCAAGTTGTGCGGTTTTGCCTTGCTTCCGAGTATCTTCGAATTCTCTACCATATTCGACACCAAAATTCTTTTCAATTGTATTGATAATGAATTCAATTGTATCCGAATCAACATTTTTTGCCATAAGCATATGTGTCATTTCGCTGAAGGCATATTGCTCTTCAAATAAGTCTACGAAAATTTCATAAAGTCTATTAATTATAGCCTCATCTCTGGAGCCTTCAATAATGGCCAAAACAAGAATGTCTGAGGCGTATCCAATAAGTTTTGATGTTACATCTGGATCTTTTTCTTCTTTTGCTGTGTCAGAATATATTCTTTCATATTTCAGCCAAAGGAGTGAATCATATCTGGCATTTGGAAAACCAACTGCCCAGGAAAAAGCAGTTTGAGCATTCTTACGATCTCCAGTCTCCATCATACTAAGGCCTATGCTTCTTAAGAGATAATATTTTTGATCTTTTGTAATTATTGGCGTACTTGTGTTAACTGTTTCTTCTTGATCATGATCCTGAGATAACCTCTCTCTTGAAGCCAATGCTTCTTTTGGGTCTATCACAACCCCTTCTTCTCTCATGAAATTTATATACTGACTTCTTGCATAGTGTGCACCAGATCCCATTCTATGCTCATCAATAAAGCTTTGGTGAATTTCATCTTGTGCCTCAGGACATTCTCTTAATATATCTGATGATCTGGTAAAAAGAGTACGGGCTTTGCTATAATCCCCAAGTAATCTACATGTTCTAATATAAGCCACACAGAAGTCTCTGTGCACTTTTGCGGTAGGAAATGCACTTATTAAATCAAAAAACCAAATGGCCTGCTTAGCCTCTCCTGCCGCAAGCTGTTTAGTGCCTATTTCATACAGGGCATAAAAAACCTTATCAGTATTTTCATTGGGGTCTTCAAGCTCAAAGGTGCTTGAGATACCATCAATTTCAAAATCACTAATATCCAGTAAATGTTCTCGTATTAGAATCGGCTCAGTTCTGCGTTTTATGGCAACTTCTAGGGCAAAGGATAACTTAGGTCTGGTTGCGTTCGTCAAGCTTTTAACCTGAAGATTTCTGTTGATTCTCCCATCCAGAGGGGTGAATATTGCAGCGGTAAATATTGATTCAACATGTCCACTTAAAGTCTTGAGCTTTTGTCTGTCGGATTCTTCAGCTTCATTACTATCATTTATAATTTCTATGGCATTGAGAAGTTGGTCTCTTGCAAAGATTAATTCCCCTTTACCTATTTCACCCTGAAGCAAATCAATAGCTTCCAAAACGAAGTTCTCAACATCATCACTTAAAGATAGAGATTTAACAAGTTCTGTTATTCCTTTTAGCAAATATTCTTCACGATTTACCGAAAGTGAATCAGTTTCCAGGGCAATTCTGGTAGCGTTTGCAAGACTGCTAAGTCCCTCTTGATGTTCCGGTCTTATGCTTATCAGACCTTGAATTTCCCTACTTATTTCATGCGCATCTTGCGTTGTTCTTGCTCCAAAAACACTATTCGCAAGAGTCTCCAATTTTTTCGGATTTAAAATATTTCCTGCAGATATTCCTTCTGATTCGGGATTGCTGTGCATCATTGAAGATAAAAACATATAAGGTTAGATATTATATATAAAATTCCGCATTTGTCAAACAAAAACGTTCATAAGCAACTGGGGAAACTTATTACAACTTTCTATTAAAATTTATTTCATTTTTTACAAGGCCAGTGATTGATTTAGCAATTTATAGAAAGACTGAAAATCTTCTTCGTTAATAACCTCAATATCAGGGGTTTCGAGCGGTAATTGGTTTTTTGTCCTAGCTCCATAAGCCTCTTCGCTGATTCCATCCCGTTTTTTGACTCTTTCAAAAGCTAAATCCTCATTAGCGGATATCGAAAGCACTTTATCACAAAGCTCTATCAGACCCATCTCCTTCCATAAAGCGGCAATTACAGCGGCATTCCTTTCCTTTCTTCTTAAATAGTGAATTTCATTTTTCAAATACCTTTTGATTTCTGGATGGACTATTTTATTAAGCTCTTTTAGTTCTTCCTGTTTATTGGGGTTAAATACAATTTCTCCTAATTTTTGACGATCGATTATATCTTTTTTACCAAGTATGCCTTCCCCAAAATGTTTAATCACAGCCTTCCAAACATGTGTGTATGGTCTATAAAGATGATGGGCAATCTTATCCGCATCCAAAACAGTCCAGCCCTTTTGTTTCAAAAAATCAGCTGCGGTGTGCTTTCCTGTTCCACTTTTTCCGGTTATACCTAGAATCATATTAGCCTGGTTAGTTAGTTAGCTTCTTTAGCTAGTTAGTCAATTTCTAATGAAGCTAATGTAGCTAAAAAGCTGATTATTAGAACATTTTTAGATCTTTGAATGCCTGCTTAAAGGCG
>JAHIYT010000044.1 GCA_018814945.1 Patescibacteria group bacterium | reverse complement strand
TGCATCAAGGCAAAAACGGGTGGAAAAGCACAAAGAATTCACCCAAACACATTTATGCAAGTTGAGAGTAGGTGGGATTTGGTAGGTAGATTTTTAGTCTAGATCCATTTTTACAAAAAAATGTTATATATAATAAGGTAACAAGTAAAACTTATCGTCAATTCTTTTTTGTTTGTAAATTTCAGTTTTTAGCTTATTTAAGGTAAAATTCAAAAGAAATAGAAACTAACATAAAACATCATGAAAAAATGTAAATGGAATATAACCAAGCTGTTGCCGCTATCCCTTGTTTTTACAATGGTTATGGGGCTTTTCTTGGCTACTTCAATTAACCAAAATACAGTGCCAGTCACTTATGCGGCTGACAATGTAATAACCGATATCGAAGTTCAAGATAGTGATGCTGACGGTACGGTTGACCGCCTTCAGGTTACTATCGATAACGACAGTACCAATACGGCAAATTCACATAGTACTGCCGGTTGGTCTGTAACCGATGATGGAAACGATGTTACGGTAAGCACGGTTACCTTCAGTAGTGCCACCAATGCAGATCCTCTAATCATCTTTGTAAATCTTGATACTGGCGATGGTGATTTAGATATAGAGGACACAACTGCCGATACAATTGAATTAATTTACGTTCAGCAGGGTGCTGATGCTGGTTTTGAATATAACGATTCAGCAAATACTCAGCTTCAGGCTATTGCAACAGGTGATACAGGTGCTACCGATACAGAAAACGATGGTGCCGCTCCGGTCTTATTAGGTGCTGCATATCTTGATAATGATGCTGATGGTGCAGTAGAAACCATAGGTATGCAATTTAGTGAAAATATTTCTACAAACGATGCAGTAATTGGTGACTTTGCTTATGTTGCAAATGACTTAACGGGATCTGTGCTTTCAACTGGTACCTATAATGGTCCAACAGAAACAGGAACTAGCATAGTTACAATTACATTGGGTACAAATGGTCCTGCCAATACTACTTCTACCGCTACCGCACCAACTCTTGCTTATACCGACGGTGGTGGTACAGAAATTTCGGATGCAGCCAGTAATCAGGTAGCTACATTCGGTGCACAGAATTGTGAAGACTTGGCTGCTCCAGTAGTAGTTTCTGGTACTTATAATGATGACAATGGAGACAAAAAGGTTGATGAAATCCAACTTGTTTTTACTGAAAACACAACTTTTACAATGGCTGATGCAGATTGGGATTTTTCTACCATTCCTGGTGATATAACTCTTAGCGGTGACTTTGATGCAAGTGAATGTTCAGGGTCAGGTACTACAACCATTACTTGTACAGATGTAGACACAGGAACTTTTGATGCCGATGCTGATGAAACAGGTAAGCAAACTGCTGGTGGCGTGGAGCCACGTTGGGATTACACTAATAATTCAAACAATATCAGCGATGGCAATGGTAATAATACCGCGAGTGTTAATACAACCTTAATCGATGGTGCTGCTCCTGATGTAGTTATTATTCAAATGCAAGATACAAATACAGATGGTGTTGTTGATAGATTATTTCCAATTTACTCAGAAATACTGGCTGATACTGCATCTGCTGCAAATGGATTTGATGCCACCTCAGTATCAGATCATGGCTCATGTACTGGTGAAGCGGCAGATCCTGGCGCAACTTCCCTTTTATTTGTTGATTTCACATGTACTAATGTCTACACAGCTATTGGCGACCTAACATTAGACTTTACTGCAAATGCAGGGGTTACCGATGCAAATGGTAGCCAGGCACCGTCAAAAACATTTACATCTGCTTCTTCGCCGGCGATTATAGATGATACTAATCCAGTTTACGTTTCCTCCTCAACTTTGGATAACGACAACGATGGCACAGTTGATTTCATAAAAGTTGTATATTCAGAAGCCATCGATGACGGAACTGTAGCTACTGCCGATTTCGAAGCTGGTATCGCAAATACAACTGCTGGTAATCTAACAGAATCATTCGCTCAGGGCACACCTGCTACCGGTAATGAAACAGACAGCAATAACGATGAAATAATATACATTGGCGTTACAGATGGTACTGAAACAATCAGTGCAAACAAAACAGATTATGCACTTAAAATAGAACAAGTCGGTGCAGTAGATGACGAGGCAGCAGGTAATACTCTAGCTTCTTTTGCTAGTCAAGATTCTACAGACGGAGCTGCTCCGGCAATAGTTTCCGCTACTTACGATGATGACAATACCGACGGAACAGTAGAAGAAGTTCGACTTGTTTTCTCTGAAAATACCACATTTACAATGGATGAATCAGATTGGGGGTGGGGTGTTCTAGGTGACATAAATGCTATTGGTGATTTTGCACCAGCCGACTGTACAGGTTCAGGTACTACAACAATTACCTGCGATGATGCTACAGGAGATTTTAGTACAGCTGCAAATAGAACTGGTAAGCAAACCGCTGGTGGTGCGGAACCACGTTGGGATTATACAAGTTCAGGTAATATTAATGATGGAACCAATAATACTCCAAGCTTTAATGTAACTTTAATAGATGGTGCGCCTCCTCTAATTCTTAGTCGCGTCACAAAAGATACCGATCAAGTCGATGGCTCTGCAGGTACGCCAGATGGGCAATTGGATGGTATTTTAGCGACATTTACCGAAGTAATGGATGCCTCTAGTGCAGATACTGGTGACTTTGTTGTAAATACATTTGTTGGTGGACCCCTAACTGAAACTTACGCAGATGTAACTGATGACACCACACTTTTCTTTGGAGTTTCAAATGCTGCAGCTGGTAATACATATGACGTTATGGAACTTCAGATTACAGGTGGAGATGGAATACAGGACCTACTTGTTAATAGTACCCCAACGGAAGGATTCGCTGTTTTAGCTACTGATGGCGCTGCTCCATTTCCGACAGCAGCCAATATTACATTTTCTTTAAATGATATATTCGGAAATGGAAGTATATTAAGTGCAACAGACTCCATAACCGCAATATGGGATGCATCCTTAGCTAGTGGTGATGGTGCGCAAGATGTAGCCACTGTTGATGTAGATTTTTCTGCCTTTGGTGGTGGTGATGTAGCCATGGAAGATGATGGTGCGGGAGGTAATTGTGATGATACAGCTGCAGGAGATGATATATGGTGTGCAACTTATACATTGGTAGATGGAACTGTAGATGGGAATGTTGGTTTTTCTATTGCTAATGCTACAGATGCAAGTGTAAATGTAGCCGCAGATGTAGCCGATGATGCAACAGGTCCTGTTGATAATGAACCGCCAACAATTACAACTCCTGGTTCATTTGCAATTACAAGTGACGTTAATACCAACTCAGTTGCAGATATAGGTGACACCGTAACTTATACAGATGCAGCCGAAGGAACAGGTGATACCGTAGCTTGGACAGTTGATATAACTACTCTTACAGATGATGCCGCAGCTACCAATGCTGGTAGCCCATATACAGTTATTGCCGGGGCATTAAGCGGTCTATCAAACTGGACTGAAACAGGTACAGATGACGCTGGTAATACAGTTACAGGCAGTACAGCACCAGATTTAGATGTTTATAATGTCACCGCTTCAACAATTGGATCTCCAGTTATTACACTAAGCTCTTCTTATACAAACGGAGATGTGGCCGCAACTATCTCATTTACAAATACAACACCAATACCAATCGATGGTAAAATTCTAATTACATTCCCTGCAGGATTTACTGTAACGAGTGTTAACTCAGTAAATACTTTAGTCAACATTGATGGAACATTTACTGTTGGCGTTGGTGGCCAGGTAGTTACGCTTACAAGACAGAGCGACGGTATAATAGTGCCTGCCAGTACAGCTGTCTCATTCAATATTATAACCGTTAAAAACCCGGTTACAGCTGGGGCAACCGGTACTTACACCATAGTTACAAAAAATGCCGCAGACAGCACTCTTGACGAGGATTCAGCAGTCCCAGGTAATACAATTACAGACCCTGCAGTAGTTGTTACTCCTACCGGAGGAGGTGGCGGTGGAGGTGGTGGAGGCGGAGGAAGTAGTACAACATCTACTTCAACTTCCAATTCCTCAACAAGCTCCAGCGTTGCAAATATTAATACCATCACTGGTAACCAGACATACAGTCAACCGGTAGATATTGATGATGACCTTATTACAGTTGATGAAGAGGCAGATACAGCCACAGCACAAATTACAGAAAATGGAACATTAACAATCAGACCAAACGGTGGTTCAACTATTAGTTTAACTATTCCAGCAAACACAACAGTAACCGGTGAAGCAAATTGGAACGGCAGAATTCAGCCACCACTTGTTACATCAGTTACTTCTATAATCCCTACCGATGGTGGAATAATTGAAGGTTCAGACGACATTTTAGAAAGAACAGAGGTTGAAATGACCATTGAGGTTGGCAACAACACTCCGCTTACTTTCTCAAACCCTGTAACCCTTACTATTCCAACCGACCTGCCAGACGGAACTGTAGTTAACATATATATGTCTGGCGATGAAGGCGACACATGGGAAGACATGGGTACAGCAGTAGTATTGGATGGCTACCTTGTGTTCGAAACAGACCACTTAAGTTACTTTGCCTTCGAGGACAGTGGAGAAACTGCCGTAACTGAAGTGGTAGAAGTTACCTACACACTAGATGGTTTGCACGATGTAGCAGGACATTGGGCAGAAAGCTACATCAACGACATTGTAAACATGGGCATAGCAAGTGGTAAAACATCAACCACATTTGCACCAAATGACTACATCACTCGTGCAGAACTTACCAAAATGGCAGTAAATGGATTTAATGTACCATCCGTAGCATCTCTTGATGATAATGAATTTGTAGATATTACTTCTGCAGATTGGTACACACCTTATGTGCTTGCGGCAAGGGATGGTGGAGTTATCGAAGGATACGAGGGGGGTGTATTTAGTCCAAACGGCAACGTAAACCGTGCTGAAGCTATGAAAATTTTAATAGAAGCTGCAGGATTTACAGATGTAGATAGCAACTTCTACACCAATTTTGAAAGCAAAGAAGGATGGTGGTATGTAGCATTCACCGACGTTCCAATCACAGAATGGTTTGCTAAATATATTGGTTATGCAAGCACTAACGGAATGGTCTCCGGATACGATGACGGTTTATTCCACCCAGAATGGTTAATAACAAGAGCAGAAGCTGCAAAAATCATCTCATTAATTTTGGATTTACAATAATCAAATAGCCCATGAAAAAACTCATATTAATAAGTTTATTCACTTTACTCGCATTTCCACTAAGTACTTTTGCAATAAATGCACCAACTGTAGATGAACCACCATCTTCTGTTGATGCTGACTATTACACGCTAACCATTTATACCGAACCTGGTGCAAAAATCTCTGTTGTCGGCGGTCCAAGCCAGCTTGCGCCAGTAACTGATGGCATAGGAATAGATGAGGAAGAGGATGGCGTCGTGGAATTTATGGTTGGATTAGCTCAGGAAACGGTTAATACATTTTCTATAACCGCCGAAGTAAACGGAAACACAAGTGATTCAGTAATTATTAGTGTTAACGAGACTTCCGGTGGGTTTAGTAGCGGTGATACCACTCCGCCAGACGTACCAATCTTAAACGAAATTCCGGAATTCGTAGATGCAATTACATACATAATTACAGGTGAAGCAGAGCCTGATGCAAATGTTAACGCACGTACAACTGATGGAGAGTTAGTAGGTAGTGGCCAGACGAATGAAGATGGTTTCTTTCAGATAACTGTACCGCTTGAGGAATTTCAAACCAATCGCTTCAACATCTCTGCCGAAGATGAGTTCGGGAACGAAAGCTCTGCAGTACAAGCCTTAATTCGTCACTCAGTCGATTTAGAAGGTGAACAAGAGGTAGAACTCGTTACTTCAGCTCAAGTGTTCTTTGAAGATACTGATGGTCACTGGGCAGAGGATTATATCAATGATTTATATGAGCAGGAAGTTGTAAGCGGTAAAGAGGAGGGAATATTTGATCCAAACGGATACATTACCAGAGCTGAGCTTACCAAAATAGCAATGCTTGCATTTGGTCATTCGGTAAATACAAACGTTAATGAACACCCTTTTTCCGACGTTCCAATGAACTCTTGGTTTGCACCATACGTAGAAGAAGCAAAAAGATTGGGGGTTGTAGAAGGGTATCCAAGTGGGGGATTTGGACCAAATGACTATATAACAAGAGCAGCCGCGCTAAAAATAATTATCGAATCTGCCGGATATGCTGTTATTGGTGCGATAGAACATTTTCCCGATGTACCGGTTAATGCTTGGTATTCGAGCTACGTTACCTTTGCATATGAAAATGATATTGTTGGAGGATACGAAGATGGTACATTTGGCCCAGCGAACTACATAACCCGTGCACAGGTGGCAAAGATTGTGGTGAAGGTGTTGGAGATGGAATAGCCCCTAAAAACTTTCAAAAAGTTTTTCGGCCTTTTCAAACAAGTGTCTTCGCTCTGCAGAAGCTTCGCCCAACTTCGCAAGCTTCCTTCGGCACACATGTCACTTCAGGGTCTTGCTTCGTCGTGTGCTCAACTCCTTTCGAGCTCATTTATTTTAAAAAGATGTAGCATTTTTTTCATTGACCAAATCACATTTATCACCTAAAATGGTCCACGAAAACACAGTTTCATCAAGAGTGGCAGATAGAGACTTAGCTCTACTGAAAGCGAGAAATGCGACCCAAAGCGAAAGAATCCCAAAAATTTGGGAGACTGAAGCGTAGGGGCTTTGAAATGATAAAAGTGCGAAGAACTTTTTCATTGAAAAGAACATTTCCCTTTCGATAACCTGCCCCGCAACCGTTCCGATGTGACAATCGGAAGAAGGTGCGCCATCTAAGTTAGATGAGTTAGTCGCAAGACTTCTCATTATGAGGTCTTATTTTATTTAAGAACACTGAACAAAGGATTTTATATTTTTGATTTCAATTTTAAATTTAAAATCGTTAATCAATGTTCGTCAATCAATATAGATATGTCTAAATACTTTTTCACCTCCGAATCCGTAACCGAGGGTCATCCAGATAAAATCTGTGACCAAATAAGTGATGCAGTGCTGGATGCAGTACTAGCAGATGACCCGGATGGGGCTTGTTGCTGCGAATGCTATACAACAACAGGCCTTGTTATTGTTGGTGGAGAAATTACAACCAAAACTTATGTCGATATCCAAAAAATCGTCCGCAATACCTTGAAAGATATAGGCTATACAAACTCAGATTATGGAATTGATTATAAAAGCTGTTCGGTTTTAAATGCTATACACGAGCAAAGTCCGGATATTGCACAAGGGGAAAAAGAGGATGAAGGTGTACATAAGGCTCAGGGGGCAGGGGATCAGGGGATAATGATGGGGTATGCCTGCACAGAAACTGAAGAACTTATGCCACTACCCATAACACTCGCTCATAAATTAGCAAGAAAGTTGGCAGAAGTTAGAAAAGACGGCACCTTGGGCTATCTTCGTCCAGACGGGAAAAGCCAGGTGACTGTGGAATACGAACACGGCAAACCAATCGGTGTAGAGGCTGTGGTAATTGCGGCTCAGCACGACCCGGATATCGAATATGACAAATTGCGTTCCGACATTATTGAGCATGTCATAAAACCGGTTTGTGGTGATTTATTGCACGGAGATACAAAGTTTTTGATTAACGAAACAGGTAAATTTGTTGTTGGAGGCCCGCAGGGGGATACGGGTATGACAGGTCGTAAGATTATTGTCGACACTTATGGTGGAATGGGACGTCATGGCGGTGGTGCATTTAGTGGTAAAGTGCCAAATAAACAAGATCGAAGCGGGGCCTATATGGCGCGTTATATAGCCAAAAACGTAGTTGCAACAGGACTCGCAGATAAATGCGAAATACAGCTCGCTTATGCTATTGGTTACCCGGAACCTGTTTCTGTTCATATCACCACATTCGATACCGGTAAAATAAGTGACGAGAAAATTGAAGAAGCGATTAAAAAAGTTTTTGATATGACTCCGGCTGGAATTATAAAAACTCTGGATTTAAAAAAACCAATTTACAAAAATACTGCTTGTTACGGGCATTTTGGCAGACCTGAATTTTCTTGGGAGAAGACTGATATGATAAATAAATTGAAAGAATTAGTAAAATAATGATACAATAGTACTTGCAAAGTTTTTATTAATATGTTATAATTAGAAAATGATTTTTATGAGATTTTAATAAAAACTTAACAAAAATGCTCAAATATTTAATAACAAAAACAAAAATGTCTACACGTAATAAAATATTTATTGCAGCCACGGTGTTTGTACTTATTTCACTGTTCTCTGCTAATTTATATAAAACTCAGCAAACTGGAGCAAAAGGTGGTGATGATCCAGTTTGTGGCGACGGAGTCCTTGGGGGACACGAACAATGTGATGACGGTGAATTAAACAGTGATGTAAACCCGGATGCATGTCGCACAACTTGTATATTGCCAGCATGTGGAGATAGCGTCACCGATACAGGCGGAGGAGAAACGTGTGATGACGGAAATTTCATTGATGGCGACGGTTGTTCATCATTTTGTCTTATAGAAACCGAATATTGTGGTAACGGTATTGTAGATGGTGCTGAATCTTGTGATGATGGAAATACAGACAATGGTGACGGTTGTTCATCTGTTTGTGAGCTGGAATGGATATGCGGTAACAACATTGTAGATCCAGGTGAAGAATGTGACCTAGGTAATAAAGGTAATAGCGATACCGCACCAGATACATGTAGAACAAGTTGTTTATTTGCATTTTGTGGTGACGGCGTTGAGGATACGGGTGAAGCATGTGATGATGGCAACTCAAATAATGGCGATGGCTGTTCTTCTACTTGTACTGTAGAAACCGGGCCAGTGTGTAACTGGAACAATGAACTTGTTGCTAATACCGGTTTTGAAAGTGTTACCGTGGGTGGAGATTGGGATGTTGTATCCAATGGTACAGCTAATTTAGGTTGGAACGTTGAATGGTACTCAACCGAAACAGACTATCAAGGAACTCCAAGGCCAGCGACTGCAAATCTTGAAGTTAGAAAAGATGGTCTAGCGGTTGAAGGAAATCAATACGTTGAATTAGATTCAGATTGGGAGGGGCCTGGAGGAACGCTTGAAGGTGAGCCTTCTTCTGTAAGAATTTATCAGGATATTGAAACGGTTCCGGGTCAAAACTACACCGTTAGCTTTTATACATCTCCTAATCCAAATGTAACTGGGGATGATAACATTTTAGATTTTATTTGGAATAATTCCATTAGCGGATCAATAACAAGAAATGACTCAGGCGTTGCAGATTGGTCACAGCATACATATGTTGTTAAGGCTGCAGGCACTCCAACCAGATTGGAATTCTTTGACGGGGGAACACCGGATTCAGCCGGCGTACTTTTAGATTACGTTAGCGTAAGATGTGGAGGTGTACCTAGGGCAGTTTGTGGTAACGGCATTGTTGAAAAAGGTGAAGATTGTGACGATGGAAACCTTGACGACAACGATGCCTGTCCTGCTAGCTGTAGATTCCCACACGGAGCGGATGTAACCACAATATATGCACATAAAATAGTTTGTGATAAAGAGTCTGACTTACCTAACTGGGGTAATGGCGGTCCGGATATTACTAGCGGTACTGCCGCAGGATTTGTAGGTACTCATCCTAGTTGTCACTTACAAGAAGGATTCTCATTCCAATGGGCTTATCCAAACGCATCAAATCCAGGTGACAACGTTGGTATAGCATCAGGCTGGAATACCTTCGGTCCAACAAATTCAAGTGGTATGGCCGTTACAAATGCCTTTAACATTACATCATCAGAATTAATCTGGCTAAGAGAGGCTGCAAATAGTGGATATATTCCATTTACAGGTGAAGGTGGAAGTAATGTATCCGCTGAATTCTATTGTAATAAAGATGTAGTTCATTACGATAACTATGACTTCATCAGTTATCCACAAAATAAAGCAAAATACTATTGTATAGCATTTAACGTTGCGAAAGGCTGTGGAAACGAAGTAATTGATTCAGGTGAAGAATGTGATGATGGTAATACATCTGATAACGATGGATGTTCAGCAATTTGTGAGATAGAAGGGGGACTTGAATGTACTGACGCCGATGAGGATGGATATGCAATAGAAGGCGGTGAATGTGGAGACCTTGATTGTAACGACAATGATTCAAGTACCAATCCTGGTGCTGAAGAGGTTTGTTACGACGATATTGATAATAACTGTAATGGTGAAGTCGATGAAAACTGTGCAGTGGGTTATGGAGAAAAATATGCGACACTTGCAACTTTAATTAACTTAAACCCTGCATACAATAAGTCTGTTGGATGGGTTAATACCGCAATATATTACATAACCAAGAGTCTTGGTAGAGATGTTGTTGGCGGAGATAATCAAATAATTTGGTATGATGACTTCCACATTAATTGCCAACATGGTCATGAGGTATTTGATTACGAGAAAAAAGCTGTACATAGTTTGGAAAAAGTATTACTTTTTGACCCAAATACATACATACATCCTACTATCCAAGGGGTTATAGATACATTGGTAGCCGTAGATAGACAATTGGCACTTACAGAAATTGGTGAATCCGATGATCAGGGTGACATTGATCAGGCCATGACTAAATTTAACCAAGGCGAAGAAAGTGATGATCCTGAATTTAAGATCCAAAAATACAGAGACGGTTGGAATTATGTATGTAGGTTCAACTGCGGTGACTTAGGATTTGAAGACGAAGATGACTACGATGAAGACGATGAGAATTATGGATGTTATGCATACCATGACGAAGAATAAATAGAATTATACAATCAATTAAGCCCCGCTAAGCGGGGCTTTTTTTAAACAAAATAACCGAACACAAAAATTACTCAAGAACAAAAATTGTGTTCACTAAACATCCACTTTAATGCCTTCAATTTTTTGCCCCAAAAATTTACTGCCTAAATTCGAGAATCGCTCAGGGCAATCAGTTGTGTAATAAGTTCTGCCTCCTTTTCGGCTCAATTGCTTCTCAACGTCAGGGTGATTTCTGAAATAATCACCGATCGCGTCGGCAGCAGCCTTTGCAGAGGATATCACCGTGCAGTTTTTACCCATAATTCTTTCAATCTCCTTTTGGAGCAGGGGATAATGGGTACATCCAAGTATCAATGCATCCACATGTGCATGTTTTAGCGGTCTTAAATACTTTTTAAGCATCATTCTGCTTACGGTATCTTTTATCATTCCCTCTTCCACTAATGGAACGAGCAAAGGGCAAGCCTGCTGGTAAACTTTTATCTTCTCATTTGCTCTTTTTTCAGTTGGGGTATATAAAACCGAATATTTCTCCAGCTCTCTTGCGTAAGCATTACTTTTTATAGTTCCACGCGTTCCAATTACTCCAATATTACCAAATCTGGTTTTTTGAAGAGTTTCCTCCACCGCAGGAACAAGTACGCCAAGTATTGTCGGTTTACCCTTATATTTTTGCTGGACAACCCGCAGGGCATCCGCAGAAGCTGTGTTGCAGGCTATAATTATCATCTTGCATCCTTTTTCAATCAAAAATTCAACATTCTTCAAAACCAAGCCATTGATTCTCTCAGTAGAATGAGGGCCATAAGGCGCATTTGCCTGATCACCCAAGTATATATAATCATACTCAGGATATTTTTTTAAATATTCCTTCATTACGGTAAGTCCGCCAAAGCCTGAATCTAGAAAGCCAATCATAAGACCTGATAATAAAATAGCGATACAAAGATACAACAATAATAAGTAAAATCCAAATTCCAAATACCAACACCCGTATGTCATATCGAGGAAAGTGTAACGACGAGATATCTACGAAATTCTAGTTTTTAGGAACTCGCAGACTTTTTCTCTCGACTGCGCTCGAGACAAGCTGCTCGGAGTGACATACAGGAGATTGTTTATTAATTTGACAAAATACATCAAACCATATATAGTACAACCCACTAGATTTTTCCTATTGGACAAAGGCCCCTTTGCTACAACCCCCCGTAGCGGGGCTTTTTGATTTTCTTACCATATAGGGCTTGCATTTACTTCTTAGATATGATATAATAGTTTGATAAATTAAAAAAATCATAAATAAAAACTAACTTTTTATATCATGAAAGATCTACTAAATAACTTATTATTCAACAGTCGTTTCATCTTCCAGGATGCACCTAAGGAAAATGTTACTGTGATGCCTGAACAAGTAGTTGAGGGCGAAGTACCTGCAACGGAAGCTGAGGCAGAAGCAAAAGCTGAACAAGACGTAGAGAGCGTTCAGGCTAAAGGTAAAAAAGTTGTTATTGACATGTCAGATGAAGATGTAGAGCCTATTGTAGCTAGCAAGCCAAGAGTAGAAGAGTTTTCCAATGAAGAGGGTAGTGTGGTTAGAGGCGAAAACAGAGCACAGCAACTTGAAAATGCAAAAAGAGCAGGTATTCTTGGTGTTATGGATAAAAATCCACCTACACCAGTTAACTTTGGTGAAGCCACTAAAGGAACTGCTACAGAAGCAGGTGTTGAGGAAACAAGGCAGGCGATCGTTTCTGCAGAAACACTTGAGGAAACAGATAGATTATATGAGACAGCTATAAGTTTGCTAAAAGATGGAAATAATCAAAGAGCAATCGCAAGGCTTAGTATAACTGATACTTCAGTAGATCAAGGCATAAATAAAAAAGGGTTCAACGTAACTGCAGAAAAATTAACTCAACGTCTAATGGACGCTACAGAGAATGTACTAAAAAGTAATGACCCGGAATTAATTGCTAGCTTACAAGTTGATCTTAGGAGAATACAAAGATTTGTAAACAGTGCGAATCTTGCACGCAGAGAACAAGAATCAGCTTACTCATACAGACATGACAAAATTGCTGAAAGGGTAGGTAAGACTGTATTTGATAGTCTTGTACAAAAGTGCAATATTTAAGATTTCATTAAAAACTTAATAATTCAAAAAACCCTGTCTTATTACTTAAGGCGGGGTTTTTTAATTGTTCATATGTTCAATCAGCCTACTTAAAGCCATTTCCATTTGGTAATAAAGCCTTGTAACACCCAATAATTTTGGGTCAAAAGATGTGCTATGAAGCCAATTTCTAAGATCTCCCTGATAATTAATGTAATCACGCAGGCATTCAAGGATTTCAATATACAAGCCTAAAAGCCTGGTTTGGTCTTCGGCCGTTAACACTTCTTTTTCCAGTATTTTTTTGAGTTCCTGAACTGAATCGGGAGCATATTTATTAGATAATTCAATAATTCTACTCTTGTCGTCCTGACTTAAATTAGTTCCGGACTTAATTCTGCCACTTAGCGCTTCAATTCCTTCAGTATCTTTGTTAACAGCTTCATGTCCTTCTGTTAACCTCTTTTTTATTTCCTCAGATTTTAATCTGTTATGTTCTTCCACACTAAATTCACTTGGTGGACAGAAGCAGTTTTCTGGAACAGATTCCTCACCTTCATCAGCCTCTCCTACTGCAGGAGTTCTTTCCGGACTAGGATTTGGCGCAAAAGCCTTGGCATTTGCCGGAGCACAAGCCAAAGTCAAAAGTAGAGGGATCATCAATCTAGTAGGCGTAATAAGACTACCTAATAAACCGCGTGAATTAACTTGACTTCCAGGATTGCTGGGAGACGTATTTAATGAGTTCTTAGCCATAGAAAAATAAGAATAAAGGTTGTTATTATATCCTAATTTATGTAATTGTCAAGTATTTTAGCCAAAAATACAATGCTGTCAGTCCTAAATCTTGATATTTAAGCCAAAATTTGATATAATATATAGATTACAAAATTTAAAATCAGAAAATTGAAAATTAATCTTGTAATTTTGCAATCTTCAATCTTGTAATAAAAAACATGGCACAACCGCTAAACATCTACATCGATCAAGTCTACGAAGCTTTCAATAAACATTGTGAGCAGGTTCATGCAGAAACTGTTAAAAAGCTACGTGCAACAGCAGAAGGCGACAAGGAAGCTCGTAAGAAAATCCTTGAAGAACAAAAAGCTGAACTGGACAAAACTCTTGCCGAACTTAAACAGGTTTTGGGCAAAAAGACTCGCGAAGCTCGCCAGAGAATGGAAAAACTTGAACAGAGAAAAATGGAAGAGTCATTTGACCTAGATAAACAATTGGCAAATATATAAGCTAATAAATCCTCAGCTAGTTTTCTGGCTAGGTTTTTTTTAAGTAAGCTTATTTTATCTGGACAACCACTCCAAATATCTTTCAATTGAGTATCCATCCTCTTCACGCGGTATTACCCCAAGTGTTCTTACACCATCCACTGCGTAAGACAGTACAGGCTGACCTTCGTGCATATAAATATAGGCATCGGTCCCCGGAATCATATATTTACCTTTGCTAAGTTTTACTTCCATATATCCGGCAGAGAGAAAACCCTTCTTTTTAGTTGTACAAACAGACTCGAGTTGTATAGCGCCTCCTTTAATCTTAAAAAAACCGGTAAACACACAGCGGGTGCGTTCAGCTTTTTTGTCATCAGTACCAGACAGCTCTGTACTTGGATCTGTTGGTTTATCGGTATTATTTGGCGGCATTGCGTTGGCAAATCCAGGAACCGCTGCAATAGCTGCTGCAAACAAGGAAAAAACAAGGCCTCTGGCATTATTGCCCACATTAATAACAGTAGGACTTCTATCCGTTTTTGATTCAGATCGAAATTGGTCTAGCCTTCTTGAATTGGGCATAGTTTTCAGAGTAAAGGTTGCTATTATAGTATATTTACAATAAATGTCAAGTAAAACAAGTTAAAAAGCCTCATTTTTGATAAAAAACTTGCCTTTTAATCATATACACAATTAAACTAGTACCAGCTTAACTAAACCTTTCTATATGGCTTCAGAGGAAGTACTAAAACAGCTATTTGCTGTCGCAAAAGCCTCAAGCTCCTTTGCTGGAATGTCCGATAATGAAGTGTGGGGTGCATGTTTGGCATATAAAGATAGATCTGATGGAGATATTAAGATTGCTATCAGTAATATTCGAAATAAAGATCGTAAAAAAGAAGAAAAAGCGCAAAAGGCCAAGGAGGCTATCGAAAAAGGCAGTCAGACACTGGCACATTTAAAAGAAGAAGAGGGGGTTGAGAGGCAGGAAGACGCTCTAAATGCGGACAAAGTTCTTGAGGAATACTTTAATTCATGATATAATA
>JAHIYT010000043.1 GCA_018814945.1 Patescibacteria group bacterium | reverse complement strand
TTTGCACTTTTATCTAAAGCAAATTCTCTCAATCTATTTTTAATCAAACCGGCTGTTAGTTTTGTTGCGTACATTGGCGGATTGCCAAGTTGAGGCAGAATATATTGAATAGCTCCAATATGATCAAGGTGACCATGGGTAAATACAATACCTTTAATATCCCTTTTTCTTCTGGCTAAGTAAGTGACATCGGGAACGATATAATCAACTCCCAACATATCTGGACCAGCAAAAGACATTCCGCAATCTATAACAATAATATCTCTACCATATTCAATCGCCATTATATTTTTACCAACTTCTTCCAAACCACCTAACGGTATGATACGCATTTTTCCAGAGTGATTTTCAAACTCATCCTTTTTTATGACAGTAGGATGATTATCTGTTTTTTTAGGATACCTTTTCTTTTGCATCCATCCTTTCTTTTTTTCCATTTTTATTAGTTAATTTCTAAATAATTTATTTTGAGGCAACTTATTCTCTTTATTCCGAGTGTTTACTCTAGTATAGCATCTATGCGAAAAAATTGCAATCAGAAAACCAATGCTTACCCATAAAAATGGCTTAAACAAGCTAGAAAATTAGGTTTTAATTTCTAATACGATATTGCAATGCTTCTGATATATGACAAGATTTAATCTCATTTTCTTCTTCCAAGTCAGCAATTGTTCGGGCTAATTTGATAACTCTAAAATAAGAACGTGCAGAAAGATCAAATTTCTCAATTGCCTGCTCCAACAAATCTCTTCCTTTTGTACAAATAGGACAAAATTTCTCCAGCTCCACATTACTCATTTCCGAATTTCTCTGAATAGATAATTTTTCAAACCTCCTTTTTTGCATTTCAATAGCTCTCTCAACTCTCTTCCTAACAATTTCTGAACTCTCACCCTCACTAAAACCCACAAGGTCATTATGAGGCACAGGTTGTATGTTTAATCGGATATCAAATCTATCCAGCAATGGGCCGGAAAGCTTTTTGCTATATCTCTCAATTTTCCACCTCGGACATGTACAAACCTTATTCGTATTTTCACAATTCAAATAGCCACAAGGACAGGGATTCATAGCAGCAATCAAAATAAATTGTGCAGGATATGTAATACTCCCCCTCGCTCTTGAAATTGTAATAACTCTATCTTCCATTGGTTGTCTTAACACCTCCAAAACTGCAGTAGGAAACTCCGCAATTTCATCCATAAACAATATACCTCTATGTGCCAGCGAAATTTCCCCAGGACCGGGTACGTTTCCACCACCAACAATACTAATTGCCGACGCTGTGTGATGAACTGGCCTGAATGGTCTTTCAGTTATTAGTGATTTAGAAAGCATTCCAGCGACTGAATATATTTTAGTTACTTCTAACATTTCTTCATGTGACATGCTTGGTAGAATTCCTTGAAAAGCTTTAGCCATCAGCGTTTTACCAGAGCCAGGGCTACCACTAAAAAGAATATTATGGCCACCAGATGCAGCAATTTCCAGCGCCCTCTTTGCCTGTGCCTGACCTTTTATAACGGCCATATCTACTTTGGGCACAATTTCACCCTTTTCAATTTTGTGTCTTATGGGCAGTGGGCAAATATTACCCGACAAAAACTCAATTGCTTCCTTTAAATTGCCAGCAGGTACAATTTTAATGTCTGGAATCAGTGCAGCCTCTATTGCATTTTCCTTTGGCACTATTGCGACCGTAAAACCCTTCTTTTTTGCAAATTCAACACTGGCAAGTATTCCATTAATAGGTCTAATACCCCCATTTAACGCCAATTCACCAAGAAATATGGTTTCATCAAAATGATCATCTGGTACTTCTCCATCCAATCTCAAAGCACCAATTGCAATAGCGAGATCGTAACGTGACCCCATTTTCTTCAAATCAGCAGGTGCTAAATTTGCAATAACCCTGCCCCTAGGAAACCTAAAACCAGAATTCCGCACGGCATGTATTACCCTCTCTCGAGATTCCTGTACTGCGGTATCAGGCAAGCCAACAATGTTAAAACCAACATTCCCATGGGGCCTGTTATCTATTTCTATTTCAATTAAATAACCGTCCAATCCGGACAGCTCCACACTGTAAATCTTTGATGACATAATTATTATTCATTAGGATACAAAATATTTTTTTTAATTCAGGAGGACTTTATATCATGGTATTTTAATGAGTGTCAAATTTAAATTTTTTTCTCCTGCCCGCGTGCGGGGCCCCTTACTCAAAGGGGGATAGAATATTAGGGGAAAAGAAAGAAAATTAAATAAAAGAAAGA
>JAHIYT010000042.1 GCA_018814945.1 Patescibacteria group bacterium | reverse complement strand
TGTTCTATCTATAAAAATATGTTATAATAATATGATAATTAAATAAATTCTTATGCCACAAACCGCATATGACAGAAAAAAAGCAGCGGCAGAAGACTTAGATCGGCAATTAGCTGAAGTCGAGGAGAGACAAGCTGCACTTGGAGATACACAAGAAAGACTAGAGAAAGAAAGAAGACTTATCTTAGAAGAGCGCGATAGAATCGCAGGATTGCACATAAGAGAAAGTGGAGAAGATCCCTTTGAAAAAGAAAGAGAAAGAGTAGTTGAATATCTTATCGGCACATGTGCCAAAGAGGCTCAAATGAAGAAGCTGGGGGGAGATGCATACGATAGGGTGACTATGTCACCGGGTGTAATTGCCATCTTAAAAGAAGCTTATGATCACCACATAGATCCTGAATTTGTTAACAGCATTTTATTTATATTCGGTATGTCTGGTTCGCTGATCGATTTGGACAATATAAAAAATCTCGATCCTAATAAGCCTGAAGATAAAGGTGTTATAGAGGAGTTAATGGGACTGCTTAACAGAGAAACTTACTTTGCCATCGAAACATGTAAAAGGATGATTCCAAGAAATGAAAAGGAAAGACAGTTTATAAATGAGAGAATCCAAATTACAGAGCAGGTGGTAAGAGATTTTAAAGGACCAAAAATGGCATATCTCTATATGCGTGAAGATCAAGCCAGAGAAGCTTCAAATTGGAGAAGAAAGAAAAAGCAGGTTGAAAGAGAAGAGTATAACTCACGACCAACATCAGCTCCAGTAGAAGACGTAGTTTACAATCCTGAACCAAGAATTGCCCAGGCAGAAGACGATGTAACAGCAGCTTAAACTAAATAAAAAATGACAGAAGATATGAAATCAGCGGCGCAATTAGCACTCCAACCAAGCGATATTGCAAAAAGGCGAGAGGAGGGACTAATCCCCCCGGAAGAACTGAATGGGCTTGAAAGAGAAGCCAGAAGAGGATGGGCAAATGAAGTCAGAGCAATGATGATGTTTGCTTTACGAGACTCAAGGATATGGGGTGAACAGCTGAAGACTTTATATAATGGATTCGATGAAGAAAAAAGAGTTGCCTTTGCTGAGAGCGTGGATATAAGCGAGTTACCTCAACCTATTTACGATTTGTTAATATCAGAAAGGGGCAGAATTGAAGACATTTTGATCGAAAATGAATCTTTGGAAAAAGATCAGAAACATAATTCAGTTGGCGATTGGTTCGCAAGTCAGGATATCACGCCCGAAGCAATTGAAGAGGGTGGTATTAGGACAATCTCAAGGATATTACGTAATGTAAGTAGTAGAGTAAACCAAGAAAGTCCAAAATTACTCAAGAAACAAGAGGTTTCAGCCTTAGAAATCATTGCTCGTAACGTACAGAATTCAGATATAATAAGTATGCTTTTGCAAATTACCGAATATCATCCTCCAATAGCGTATGCGATTTTAGACAATCCTATTTTCCAGGAAAAAGTTGAGGGCATGCCAGAAAAGCAACAAAAAACTCTTGCTACAGCAATTGCAAAAGTCCTAATTCAAAAAGCTAAATCCCATTTAAAAAGAATAAAGAAAGATGAGAACGATTATAACGCCGATGTAATGCCAAATGTCCTTCGTAGAATATATGATTTGCACTTGGGAGTTGATGATGAAATTGCTGGATTGGTTCAGCAAAATCCAGACGTTGCAATGAATTTTATTGAGACAGATTTAGATATAGATACCATCAGAAAGTTATTTCCTGTTAAATGGCTAGAATCAATCGCAAGCCAAAAAAACTGGGATGGATTTGCAAGAAAATTATATGGAAGACGTTACAACAATGGGCTGGCAAAAGCAGGAGCAGGTACGGGGCCAGAAGTAAGGGCTTTAGAAAAAAATCCGCGTATTCGCTAAATTAGCGTTTCCGGATTACTAAAAGCCCAACAACTCCAACCACCACCATCACCAAGCTAAATATCTGTCCAAGGGTGAGGTAATTTAAAATAAATCCAATCTGACTGTCCGGCGCACGCCAAAACTCTGCAACAAACCTCAAAAGTCCATATAGGCCGATGTAGCTAAAAAGCAACACAGCCCTTTTTGGTTTTCCGATGAAAAGTACAAGTAGAATCACAAAAAGCAGTAAAGCATTGAATGATTGAAATAATTGAGATGGATATCTAAGTAATCCATCACCAAAATCCACACCCAACCACTCAAACTTTGGATTTTCTATAACCCTGCCCACAAGCTCTCGATTTATATAATTTGCGATTCGGGTAAAAGTCAGCGCCAGCGCCCCAGGTATTACCGCCAAATCCGCCAAATCCAAAAACTTAATCTTATTTTTTTTGCAAAATAATAATGCGATCAAAATTGAACCAATAAGTCCTCCATGAAATGACATGCCACCCTCCCATACCGCAAAAACTTTCAGCGGATTCTGTAAAAAATAAGGCAGATTGTAAAACAAAACATAACCGAGTCGTCCGCCAACTATTACACCAATCAAAAACATCCAAAAGGCGAAATCGAATATCTGATTACTATCTTTAAAAACTTTTCTTCGCTTATTTAACATAGTTAGAATCCAAATTCCTACACCTAATCCCACAGCATAACTTATGCCGTACCAGTGAACAGAAATTGGACCGAGTTGTAGGGCGATGGGATTTATCATGATTCAATATTAACATTATCTGAAAACTTGAAAATCTAAAAATCTAAAAAAGTTTTCAAGTTTTCAGATTTTCAAAGTTATAGTATCGTTACATCATCATTTAGCTAATATAAGGCAATGCGAATACTTGGAATTGAAACATCATGTGACGAAACTGCCGCAGCGGTAGTCGAAGACGGAACGAAAGTTCTCAGTAATGTCATAGCTTCGTCTGTCGACTTGCACGCCCAAACCGGTGGGGTAGTTCCAGAGGTTGCGGCACGTGAGCATCTTCGTCAGATTTCACCAGTTGTAGATAAAGCCTTGAGTGATGCAAAAGTTGGCTGGGATGATATTGATGCAATTGCAGTTACGCATGCACCTGGTCTACTCACTTCACTACTTGTCGGTGTAAATACAGCTCAGACTCTTGCCTACATTTACAACAAACCACTTATTCTAACTCATCATGTAGCTGGTCACATCTATGCCAATTTCCTCGAACGACAAACGACAAACGACCAATTTCCAATCCTAATTCTTACAATCTCCGGTGGCCACAACGAACTAGTTCTTATGAAAAGCCATCATGATTTTGAAGTAATTGGAGAAACACTCGATGATGCAGCAGGGGAGGCATTTGATAAAATCGCAAGGCTTCTCGATCTTGGTTTTCCAGGCGGTCCAATTATTTCCAAGCGAGCAGAGTTAGGCGACTCAACCGCATTCGATTTTCCAAGACCAATGTTGGATAAGGACAACAAATATAATTTTTCATTTTCCGGATTGAAGTCCGCGGTGAAACGTGAAGTCGATAGACTAAAAACGATCGACGAACGACAAATCAACAATCTCTGCGCTAGTTTTCAGTCAGCGGTGATTGACGTGTTAGCAGATAAATTAACAATGGCCGCAGATGAATTCAATGTAAAATCTGTTCACCTCGCGGGTGGAGTTTCCGCAAATCAATTACTACGAAAAACCGTTCGCGAAAGACTTTCATCAAACATCGAACTTCTCTGGCCGGAAGAAATGATATATTGCACCGACAATGCGGCGATGATTGCGAGCGCGGCATTCTTCAATCCAAAAAAAGAATTTAATGCGAAGTCGGTTGAGGTAAGTTCGCAGCTAGACTTATCCTAGTTATTGTACGAATTGTTGGACTGTCGTTGAACCATTGTTGAACTAATTGTTATTAAACAACGATTAGTCCACCAATTCGTCCACCAATTAGTTCTTCAACTAGTCCTTTAATTCGTATATAATGTCTTCAATGAAGAAAACCGACTATCTCATTATCGGCGCTGGTATTGCTGGTCTTAGTGCAGCATATTTACTAAAGGAATTTGGTGAGGTTTTGGTTATTACCAAAGGTAAACTGCAACAAAGTAATACTTACTGGGCGCAAG
>JAHIYT010000041.1 GCA_018814945.1 Patescibacteria group bacterium | reverse complement strand
TGCCTCTTACAGTGCGCTTCTTATGATGGTTGCACAAGAGTGCAATTTAAAACCGGGCGTATTTGTACACACATTTGGAGACGTGCATATCTATTCAAATCACATAGAAGGCCTTAAAAATCAATTAACAAGAACTCCTCACAAACTTCCAATATTAGAAATTACAAAGAAGCCATTCTGGGAAATTAGCTTTGACGATTTCAATTTGGAAGATTACACTCACGACGAATTTATCAAATTTCCAGTAGCAGTTTAATTATGAAACATAAAATATACCTCATAGCAGCGGCAGACCCTAAGAATGGAATAGGAATTAAGGGTAAACTACCTTGGCAGCTAAAAGGTGACATGAAGTTTTTCCAGGAAACTACAATAAAAACCGATAATGCCAATAAAAGAAATATGGTTGTAATGGGCAGAACTACATGGGAATCAATTCCAGAAAAACATCGTCCATTAATTGGAAGAAAGAACGTTGTGCTATCTAGAAATAAGAATCTTAAAATAGAAGGCACAGACGTAGTAAATAGCATAAAGGATATCATCAAAATCGCCGAAGAAGATGAGAGAATTGAAAATATTTTTGTTATAGGAGGCGCAAAGGTGTACGAACAATTCATCAAATTACGTGAGCTGACTGGAATTTATTTAACCAGAATTCAAAAAGAATTTAAATGTGATGCATTCTTCCCAAAAATACCACCCAAGCTAAAACCTGAGAAACTTAATAAAGGTGAGGAAGAAGGTATTAAATATGAATTTATTTTGTATAAGCAAAAGTAATTAAACACCTTTAAAATTCTTCTTTTTGATTTCTTTCGCCCCCCTTGTAACAGTTGCAATACCTACACCAAGCTTATCTGCAATCCTTCTTTGAGATACGCCCTTTTTAAGCATTTTTACTATCTGTAATCTGCCAGGATAGGATTATTCACATGCCTCCTCCCAGACCCTCAAGCATTTTTGCTTTTTTTCACACCAGCTGTAACCGGCAGGACCAAGGCAGCCATACTCATCCCTCTGCCCACCAATTAATGGTTCTTCTTGAACTTCCAATTGAATTTCTTCGTTTGTTATATCATCCCAATACATAACATCCATAATCTGACTATAAAACATAACGAGAGTTACATTAGCAACACCAGTAAGCTCCAAATCATCTCCTTCCCCATTTCTCATTCGATACTCATATTTAAAAATATAACAACCAGGACATTTCGCATCTATGCCATCAATTTGCTCAAGATGATAACCATTACTTTCGTTATATTCTTTCATTCCCATAATATATTCTTCAACCATTTTTTGAGCGTCCTGCATGCTAATACCTTCATTAGAAGTTTGAGCTTCTAGATCAATAACTTCTTCAGTCGGAGCGAAATTACACCCAGTAAACATTAAAGTAATAAGTAGAATAAACACCAGTTTTTTCATAATATATTCGTTATTTATCTACTAAATTAACCCAAAAATCTAAATTGGCAACTGATTTGTGTTGCAGCTAAATATTTTTCATTCTATATTATTAATGAGAATAATTATCAATAAGAATAATGGAGACTAAAAATAGATCTACAATTCAAAGGAAGATAATACTAGAAGAATTAAGAAAAGTTCATACACATCCAAGCGCTTACGAATTATACAAGCTAGTATCAAAAAAAATACCGAATATAGGATTAGCAACCGTATATAGAAATTTAGACTATCTAGAAAAAAAAAAACTTGGTAATAAAACTAAGATCTAAAGATAAAAAGGCCAGATATGACGGTGATATAGATAAGCATTGCCACCTAATTTGTAAAAACTGCGGTCGTATAATAGATATTTTTGATACACGTGAAATATCAATTACCTCAAAAAGAATTAAGGAATCTGGTTTTGCAATTTGTTTAGAACATTTGGAAATTCATGGAATGTGTAAAGAATGTAGACTTAAGCCTAAAAAAAATGATGATTGTTAATTAAAAACTTTTAACTCTTAATTTATAACTAAAATATTTATGTGTAATGACTGTTGCGGCGAAAGCTGCTGCCAAAAACTTCAAATTGGAAAACCTGCTCCAGAATTTACGATGGAAGGTTACTTTCAGGGCAGTAAAAAGAAATACTCACTTTCTAACTTTAAGGGAAAATGGGTAGTATTATTTTTCTACCCGTTAGATTTTACTTTTGTATGTCC
>JAHIYT010000040.1 GCA_018814945.1 Patescibacteria group bacterium | reverse complement strand
TGGTCTTTTTTTAAAATGTAAGCCTGTCCTGTATTTGGAACTGGGTCGAAAAAGTAATGACTAGGGGCACTGGCGATTATATAGTCTCCTGAGATATCAACTGAGCCTCCAAATCCATCTTCACTAGTTCCATTGCTTGCTGTCTTCTTTGCCCTTAGACCCCAATTATCAGCTCCTCCATAATCTTTTTCAAAAATAAATACAGCACCTGCATCATCAGCTAATGTATCATTTCCTCTAGCACCAACAACTGCGTAGTTCCCGTCTATTGCAACCGAACTCCCAAAAAATTCATAATCAGTTCCATCACCTGTTAAAGTCTTTATTAAACCCCAGGTTCCTCCGCTATACTCATATATATATGCTTCACCTGTGTCATTAGCGCCTACGCCTATAGCGCCTGTAATTGCTAGAGTGCCATCGACATCAGTTGATCCTGCGAAAAAATCAAGCAGAGCCCCGCTATCCACTTTTTGTGTTTCCGTTCTGGTACCGACTGCGGCTTTTGTAAAAGGTGAATCCGGCATAACCAAAATAATGGCTAATAGTGCGAATAATAATAGACTAGTTATTTTTTTAAATGTATCTGTCATATTTTGTATTATTTATTTTAAATTGAATGTCATTTATGTTACTTTATCATATATTATAACCTCATGAAAATAGCAGTTTTAGCCTCCGGGGGAGTGGATAGCTCAGTTGTCCTTAATCTACTTAAAAAAGAAGGTCATGATTTGACTGCTTTTTACCTAAAAATATGGCTTGAGGATGAGATGAGTTATATGGGGCAGTGTCCATGGAAAGAAGATCTCGCCTACGTGCGTACCATTTGCCAGAAGCTGGGCGTGCCACTTGAGGTTGTAAACATGCAGGAGGAATATTGGGATAGAGTAGTCAGCTACACAATTGCAGAGGCAAAGGCTGGCCGTACTCCGAACCCCGATATTTTTTGTAATCAATTAGTAAAGTTTGGGGCGTTTTATGACAAGATTGATGATTCTTTCGAGAAGGTGGCAACGGGGCATTATGCGCAAGTTATTAAGGACACAGGACACAGAACGCAGAACACAGCTGAGGCCTTTCTTTTAAAAAGGGCGCCGGATCCGGTTAAGGATCAGACATATTTTTTGGCTCATTTAAGCCAAGATCAGTTATCTAGAGCGATGTTTCCAATTGGTAAATATAAAAAAGAGGAAGTCAGGAAGCTTGCACAGGAATTCGATTTACCAAATAAAGACAGGAAAGACAGTCAGGGAATTTGTTTTCTTGGAAAAGTTCCGTTTCGAGAATTTATCAAACATCATTTAAATGAAATGCCGGGTGATTTTGTTGATTTTGAAACCGGTGAAAAGGTTGGTGAGCATCTTGGTTATTGGTTTTACACAATTGGCCAACGTCAAGGCCTTGGGCTTGGTGGCGGGCCGTGGTTTGTGGTTAATAAAGATATTGAGAAGAACATTGTCTATTTGGCTCAAGGGTATGAACCGGAGGAGGTTTATCGAGATGAATTTGAGGTTGGGGAGATTCACCTTATTAATGTCCAATGTCCAATGACCAATGTCCAATTGAAGGTGAAAATTCGTCATGGGGCGGCGATGCATGAATGTGAACTGGATGGAAATAAGGTCAAATTAAGCGAAAAAGTCAATGGAATCGCACCTGGTCAATATGCGGTTTTTTATGATGGAGATGTGTGTTTGGGCTGTGCTATGATTACTTCGTAATTTACAATTTTCAATTTTAAATTTTAAATCGATTGTTATGTCAAAAGTATTAAGCGCCGTGTTCGGCATCGGAATCGCAGTAGTTGTTTATGTAACTATGTTGCTTGGTATTCAGGCTTTTTATCCGGCACCGGATTATGATGATTTCTGTGATGAGGAGATTAGATATTCAGAACCGTTACTCGGATATGAAGGATGTACAGACAATATGACATTGGGTGAATGTAGAGAACAGGTAAAAGAGGGCGGAGCTGTAAATACTAAAATGCAGAAGTGTAGTGAAGATTACGATAAAGCCAATGAATCTTATGGTAGAAATTTCTTTATAATCGCAAGTATTCTTGGTGTGATTGCTTTGATTGCTTCATTTTCTCTATTCTTGCATGTTACCAGTATAACCGTTACCAATATTACTGCGGGTATAGCTTGCTCTGGCATTGTAATGATTCTTTGGGCGTTTATGAGAGGATGGGAAAGTACTGACGACAAATTAAAATTCGTAGTCGGATTAATAATCGCGGCTATAGTTGTGACCTTGACGGTTATATTGAATAAGAAGATCGATAAGAAATAATTGTCTGAACCGCTGATTTTTCAGATTAAAATGATTTCACTGATCTTGATTACACTGATTATTATTTAATCAGTGTAATCTACATAATCAAATTCTGTGAAATCCGATCAATCAGTGTGAATCAACGGTTCAGACATTCTCCACAATCTCCACCATTTTATCTAAGCTTCTTTTTGCTTTTTTGATCGTTGTTTCGGAAAGTTTGATTATCTGATTTTTGGAAGGGGACTTAAGGCATTCGAGTGTGTCTTCCAGTAAAATCTCCTTCATATACGGGCATAAGATGCAGCTGCCTAAAATCTCTTTATCTTTGAATTCTGCAATGGCTCTATCTTTCAGTCCGCATTCTGTAACGAGCATAAATTGTTTACCTTTGGCATTCTTAACGTAGTTAAGCATGTCCGTTGTACTACCCATTAAATCAGCTTCTTTTACTACTCTCGGAGTGCATTCGGAATGAACTAATATCTTTGCTTTTGGGTGGAGTTTTTTAATCTCTCTAATGTCTTTATCCGAAAATTCTTCATGGACAATGCATGTTCCACCCCATTTAATTAATTTCTTTTTGGTAAGTGGTTGCAGGTTCTGTGCCATTAATTTATCCGGTACAAAAATAATTTCATCTTGTGGCATACCCTCAATTATTTTTAGTGCGTTGGCACTTGTACAGCATGCATCACATTCGGCTTTTACCGCGGCTGATGTATTTACGTAACAAATAACTCCAGCTTTCGGATGTTTCTTTCGTAAATCTCTAACATCTTTTGCTGTGATTGATTCTGCCAGTGAACAACTGGCAACTGCCGGCACGCGAACTTCTTTTTCCGGATTCAAAATCTTTGCAGTTTCGGCCATAAAGTGGACACTGCAGAATATGATCAAATCTGCCTTTGTCTTTTTTGCTTTCATACTTAGACCGTAGCTATCACCAACAAAATCCGCAATACCATACATGATATCTGGCGTCTGATAGGAGTGGGCGAGTACTATCGCATTCTTTTCTTTTTTTAATTTGTTTATCTCAAGAGTAACTTTCGTAATGTCTTCACATGCTTTTTCCGTCCAACCAAGAGCCCCCAGCTTTTTGTGAAGACGGGCAACTTCTTTTTGAATTTCTTGGGCTGAGAATTTCATAGCAAAAAAATATGTTACCTAGATTCTGGGTAAATTCAGGTGAAAAATCAAGTTAAAGGTTTTTAAGCCTCAATTGCTTTGTCACTTGATTTAATTATAGTTGGTGATTTTACTACTTTTTGAAGGGCTTCTCTTATTAATTCCAGCGCTTTTTCTGGTTCAACTATTTCCATTCCTTCAAGATGCAAGTGTCCTTTGTCCTTTTTAGCTTCAGATACACCATCTATTAGAGTGCATAAGACTCCTTTTATTTCTCCTGTTCGAGACATCTCAATAACCCTTCTTATAATTTGTAAATACTTTATCTGACTTCTCTTATCTGATTCGGAGTCATTATCAAGATTTACTACGATATTTCCCATTTCGTAATATTTACCATCAATCTCCATTGCTGTTTGACCAGCAATTTCTCTTTCGGTTTCATTTAGAAGTACTAATTTTTTCATTATATTAAATTATATTATTAAGCTTTTATGTTTTGATCACCAGTAGTTTCTGCCACTCTTTGCCTACTTCTCTCTATGGTTTTTCTGACTATTTTTAGCAGTGTTTCTGGATTAGATGGATACATATCTTTTAAGGTAGGCTGACCAATGCTGCCTTCTGGAACCTTTACTCCATCAAATGTAATGCATAATCTTCCTTCACGTTCTCCTCTTATCATTTCCTCCAGACTTTGTACTACTAATTCGGTGGCTCTTTCATAGCCCTCACTGCCCATTAAATTCAAATCAAATGCAGGACTTACCGCTTTGTAGCGTTCACCGCCCCATTGTAATGGTCCCTCGGGGTTTCTATCAATAAATGTCAATTGTTTACTTAACATGATATTAAAGTTGTTTATTAATTATTTCTAAAGTTGCTGCTGTCATATGCACCACTATCTAAAAGCCCTTCTATTAATGCATCTAGATCCTCATCCGAACCTTCCAAATCATATGACATTCTATTTTCCATCTCAGTTCTTCTGGATTTTACCGCTGTTTCCAGGATTGGTAGTGCTACTTCTGGATCAAGAAATTCTATTTCACTTTCTCCTTCATTGTATGTAAAACACAAATGCTCTTTTGCTGGGGTTGCGCTTGGAATTTCTTCTTCACTACCATTTACATGGACGTTTATTATTGCCTGCCTTCTAGCTTTTTCCAGCCTTTCTCTTTCTCTTAGTGCTATCCTTAAAGAATCCCGAATTCCAGTTAATGATATCAGATCAGCCTCTGCGTTTTTATCAGGTTCCCTGAAGCTTGCTGAAGAGGGCATTTTGCGATAATGCCTTCCATCAACTGCAATATAATCCGGATTACTCAAATTCCCAACTTCTACGGGATAGAGTAGTCCAACTTTCTTACTGCCTAATTGCTTTGGTTCAACTTCCACTTTAGAGGGCATTAAAGTTTTGTTAAAATAGGCGGGCAATTATACGTCGGTTTATTAATATTGTCAATGTCTTTAGAGGCTCTTTCCCAGTTGCCACAAAATCATACCTTTTTGTGCGTGCATGCGGTTTTCTGCCTGATCGTAAATCACAGAATTGGGGTGATCCACCGCATCTCTAGTTATCTCGTAACCAATATGACATGGCATACAGTGCATGATTTTACAATTTGGAGCGTTATCCTCAATCAACTTTGCATTAACTTGATATGGCATGAATTTTTCTTTTCTTGCGTTATATATGCTTTCAAACTCTGGTTTTACTTTTCCATTTTCGAAAAATTCCATATCCATCCATGTATCTGTATGAACGTAATCAGCATTTTTCATGGCTTCTGCAACATCCAGAGTTCTGACTACATTTCCTGTATCTTCAGCCATTTTGTTAAGCTCGGGGTCAATACTTGGCTCATTAATCTCTGGTGCAACTATATAAACTTTAATTCCCAATTTTGCACAAGCGAGCATCAATGTATTAGAAACATTATTCTCAATTCCCATCCAGACAATCTTTTTAACATTCTCAATTCCATTACTATTTTCTGCCATGGTTAATAAGTCAGAAAGTGCTTGAGCTGGATGATATTTTTCGGAGCATGCATCGATTACCGGAATTCTGTTATATGATGCGGCCTTCATTACATCATCTGCTTTTTGAGCGCGGAACATTAGTATGTGACCAAATCTCATAACCGCCTGTATCTCATCGCCAAAATCTGTAAGCGAGAACTGACTGGTTCGTGAGTCTAAAAAGATTGCATGACCTCCAAGTTCTGTCATTCCAGCTTCAAAACTCAAACGAGTTCTTGTTGAGGTTTTTTGAAACAGCATCACCATAGTCTGATTCGGAAGAACATTAGTAAGTTCGCCTGCATTGCGTTTTGTTTTGAGTTTTGAAGCAATATTCAGTATTTCTAAAATATCCTCCTTAGATTGTTCTTTAAGAGAAATTATATGTCTCATATCTAATGCATTAAGAATTATCTTTTAGTAGAATACACCATCAAAAAGATTACGCCAAAATTTTGATGTTAACGATGTTATTTTGTTCTCAATTTAATTCTTTATTTTTTTCGTTGTATTGAAGGACGGTTTCCACAAATACCGCATGGCTCCATGTAAGAGGTGCTACGGAAAGATGATCCCCATTAAAAGGGTTTAACTGTTCGGGTAAGATTCCAGCTTCATTCATATGTCCTACAACCCAATTAATTATTTCTTCAGCATGCTTTAAATCCTCTTTAGTTTTACTTGTCGCTATAAGCCATCTTGCGTGCCAGAGAGTAGTTATTATCCAAGGATTTCCGGGAATACTTCCATAGTTTCCCGGTACTTTTTGGTAGTCATCATTTTCAAAGCGTGCAATACCACCTGCATTTGATTCTACTTTAAGAGTTTCAAAGATACTTTTTACAGTACTAACTATTTTTGGATCATCAGGAGGTAAAATTCCAAACATCCATAATCCATGCATACTTGCATCTATTACATAATCTTTTATTAATTCCCCTGTCTTTGGATTTGGTTTTACCCTAGTCAGAAACCTACCCAACTCTTTATCATACAAATGTTCTAATATCGCCTGTTTTATGTTTTCAGCTGCTTTTGCATACCTTCTTTGATGGTGAAAATGACCGATTTTTTCTGAAAGGTGAGCGGCGGCTTTTAATCCAGCGTAAACACTAGCTGCGGTAAATGAAAATATTCCTCGCTTTCTTTCCCATAAATCATAACTTGGCTTAGGTAGATTAGTTTTTTTATCTACATATTCCGTCATAAAATTCCCTGCGGGTCTTATGAGAGATAGGTACATTTCCTGTATAAATTCAATATCACCTGAATAATCAAAGTGTTTAGCAAGTGCGATTAATACGAGTGCAGTTTCATCTTCCTGCAATGGTATTTGTTCCTGTCCGTCTTTGTACCACGGGTGCCATGAAGAGCCGAGTGATTGATCAGGATTGAATTTATGAAAAAGATATCCTTCACTATTCATTACGTCTGCGCAGAACTTAAAAAATCGTCTGCAAATTTCCCCATAGCCCGCATGATCGAGTGCCATTGACACACAAGCTCCATCACGTGGCCACATGTAAGTGTAAGTGTCTTTATTAAATTTCATTATATCCGAGTCATTTGCCGCGATTATTGCTCCGCGATTGTCAATTTGAGTTCGAATTATAAGAAGGCTTTGTTTATATCTTTTTTTAATTTCATCGGACACATAATTGAGCTGATGTTTTTCTTTGTATACCCAGCTGTGCCAGTAATTAATTGTATTTGCCAGAAGTCTCTCGGGTGATTCTTTGATTATAAATGTATGTAAGTTTGTTACTTCTTTTAAATCCTTGCCCGCACAGATCCACACATAAAGAATAGTTTTACCTCCTCCCTTTACAAAAAGATCAAATTCAATTGTCGAATCAACTGATCCTTGTTCGATTGAATGTTCATGAAGGTTTCCATCTTCCGCGTCACGCCATGTTCCTTCCAGCCCGTTGTATTCACTTTTGCCGGTAGTAAAGGAATCAACACCTTTTTTGTTTTTTGTCATACCACTTATCAAAAAATAGCGTCTTTTTCTGTAATGTATAACCGCTTTATTCTTTGGTTCATAAAATGCAGTATCTTGTTGTTTGTCACCATACAAATGGAAATCCTGTGCTAAAAAAATCTTTATGTTTCTATCATAATCAGCATGATTTTCAACAGTGATTTTTCTCATAAAAAAATTCTCATCCGGATATACAAAATCATTTAATTCAAGTTTAATTTTTAGATATTCATTTTCTGAAGTGGATTTAGTTACCAAAGTATCTTCTATGTAGTATGAGTGGTGTTTCCATGAATTTTCATAGAGCCATGAGAATTGATTATCTGTGTATAGCCCAATACGATGCATATGCTTATATGAAATATGGTCTTCCATACCAACATAAGGAAAGTAAAGATCCTGAAGCATGCTATTTTTATCCATAGCGACAAGTAAATTCCCGTTTCCTGTAACAATAGCTCTAGGCATTAATTTTGGGTTACTAAATATTTATTTTCCAGCTTATGTTCAAAGTCTGAAAGGGTATTCATGTAAGTAATAAAAGCATCGTATGGCGATTCATACGGAGAGAAATATGCATGCACATCACCATCATTCCAGTATTTGGTGCACATGTAATAAAAGTGATCTGATGTCTGAAGTTTGCGCCAGATATCCATTACTATTTCATTGTCTTTTTTATTTAATTTGTTCAGAGTGGATTTTATTTTTTCCTCCAATCCGAAGATTCTGTGCAAGGCATTCTTCTGTAAATCATTACTACACCAAGCAGAAAGGTCTCTTTCCATATCTGCCCATGACATAAGATACGGGATATCCAATTCTCCAACTGTTTTATAGGCTTTTAGTGTTTCAGATGGAGTTTTAAATCCTATGTTTCTTTTTAAACATTCACCAGGTAAGTGTTTCATAAATTCAAAAATACCGGTGTCTTCCCATTGGTGTTCGCCGAATGTTTCGTAATCCATAAAAAGATTTATTGTATCTCCTTCTGCACTGTCTATCCATGCTGAAAACTTATCGGTTGTCATTGGCCACTCGCTCCAACCACGATTACCAAAACGGAAAGCAATATCGTCAGATAATTTGTAATTCTTTAGCAGTAATCTGAAATCTTTTGGAAGTGTTTTTCTGATCCTGTGTTTCTTTGCAATTTTTTTATCTTCCGTATGTAGTTCAATTTTTTTTGGAGTGTATAGAAAATTTGGACTTCTCCAATCAAGATAATAATCCCAGCCTTCTGCTATCACACCTTTGAATCCCATTTCACGAACAAATTCACCGATTTCATTGTTATAAATTAATTCCGTATTTCTAAATACTTGGGGTTTCTTGTGGAATATT
>JAHIYT010000039.1 GCA_018814945.1 Patescibacteria group bacterium | reverse complement strand
TAACAACTTAATTTAAAAATTTTTTAACAATAGGGAAATCCTTAAAAGTTCACACAATTTCCTCCGTTACACTACTTAAATTGTACAAACTTTTATCCTCATTTCATTAGACCTTACGGTCGTCATTCCATTCGGAACGGATTTCTCGCTACTACCCATGATTCAACCTCAGACAATATTAAATGTTGCAGACAACACTGGCGCTAAAAAAGTTATGTGTATTAAGGTTCTTGGCGGATCTAAAAGAAAATATGCGCGTATCGGAGATCTAATAGTTGTTGCCGTAAAGAGCGCTTCTGTAAAAGGTGTTGTAAACAATCATACTGTGCAAAAAGCCGTTGTAGTACGCACTAAGGATGCAATTAGAAGAGATGACGGTTCATATCTAAGATTTGATAGCAATGCAGTTGTGATTGTAAACAATGACGGGATGCCTAAAGGAACTCGTGTGTTTGGTCCTATAGCTCGTGAACTAAGAGCTCGAGGGTACCAAAAGATAATCTCTCAGGCTCCTGAAGTACTTTAATTATTACAAGATTATTTATTACAAGATTACAAAATTATGAAAGTTAAAGTTAACGACAAAGTATTGGTGGTTGCGGGCAAATATAAGGGTAAAACCGGGAAAATTATGCGTGTCTTTAAAAAGACAGATAAGGTTACCGTTGAAAAAATCAATATTCGCACAAAGCACATCAAAAAGACTTCAACACATGCAGGTCAGATAATTAAATACGAAGCACCAATGAGCGCTTCAAATGTAATGGTGATGTGTCCTAATTGTAATAAGACCACTCGTGTTGGATATAACATCCCAGAAAAAGGAAAGAAATATAGAATCTGTAAAAAATGCGGAGAATCAATTGAACAAGCAATGTCTAAAGTAGAAAAGAAGAAGAAATAACAATCAAATTTTAAATTTTCAATTTTAAATAAACTAATGTATTACGACACATTCAAATCAAAGGTAATTCCAGCACTACAAAAAGAGCTTAATATTAAAAACTCTCATTCTGTTCCACGTTTGTCAAAAGTATTAGTAAGTGTTGGTATTGGTACCTTAATGAAGAACACAAAAGACTTTTCAGATGTTGTTGAGAATGTTGCGAAGATAACCGGTCAAAAACCAGTTGTGAATAAAGCAAAGCTCGCGGTGTCTAACTTTAAGTTACGTAAAGGGATGCCCGTAGGTATAACAGTATCCTTACGAGGAAAGAATATGTATGAGTTTATTTACCGTTTGGTTAATATTGCCCTTCCTCGTGTACGTGATTTCAGAGGTTTGAATCCTAAGGCTTTTGATGGTAATGGGAATTACAGTATTGGATTTAAAGAGTCATTGGTTTTCCCTGAAATTAATCCGGATGATGTATTAAATGTTCACGGCCTTCAGATTACAGTTGTTACTACCGCAAAGAATGATAAGGATGGTTTTGCTCTATTAAAGGGCATTGGTTTCCCATTTACAAAACAGCAATAATTTTCATTTTTCATTTATAATTTTTCATTTTATGGCTAGAAAAGCACTAATCGTTAAAACAGAGAAAAGACAGAAGAAGTTTCTAAATGCTTTAGCAAATGGCAAGAAGCCAAAGAGATGGGTTAGAACATATAACAGATGTAAGTTATGTGGTCGTCCAAGGGGATATCTTCGCCACTTTGAAATCTGTCGCATATGCTTTCGAGAGCTTGCATCCACAGGTGAAATTATGGGTGTAAAAAAATCCAGTTGGTAAAATAACAATTTTCCCGCCACAGGCGGATTTATAACAATTTCTAATTATCTTAATTTATGATTACTGATCCGATTGCAGACTTGCTAACTCGCATACGTAATGCGGTAAAGGCAAAGCACGATAAAACAGTAGCTCCATATTCAAAACTAAAAGTATCTGTACTTGAAGTTTTAAAGAACAAGAAATTCATCTCTGATTTTAAGGTGGAGAAAAATGGAAATATGAGTGAAATTGTTATTGCTTTGAACACTGAATTAAACCAATTAAATTTAAAGAGAGTCAGTAAACCGGGTCAAAGAATTTATCTAAAGAATAATCAAATAAAACCAGTATTGAATGGCTATGGTATCTCTGTTATTTCTACACCAAAGGGTGTGATGACAGGTGATGAAGCACGTAGGAATGGAATGGGAGGAGAGCTTATATGCGAGGCGTGGTAAACAATAATTTTCAATTTTAAATTTACAATTTTCAAATATGTCTAGAATAGGTAAACAACCAATCACAGTTCCAGAAGGAGTAGAAATTACAATTAATGGTAATCACATTAAGGTTAAGGGTGTCAAAGGAGAATTGGAACATACAATTAATCCTGAAATAACAGTAAAATTAAGTGATGGAATTATTCAGGTAACCAGAGACTCTGGTGAACCTAAAAGTCGTGCTCTCCATGGCCTAATAAGAGCTTTGATCAGCAATATGATTGAAGGTGTTTCTAAGGGGTTTGAAAAAAGAATGGAGATTATCGGTGTGGGCTATCGTGCTCAAACAAGCGGAAGAAAAATTACTTTGAATTTAGGCTTCTCTCATCCTATAGAGCTTGAAGCTCCTGAAGGAGTTGCCGTAGAAATGGATAAAGATGCAAAGAACACAATAATTGTTTCCGGAATAGATAAGCAGGCTGTTGGTCAATTTTCAGCTATTATCAGAGAATTCAGGCCACCTGAACCATATAAAGGTAAAGGTATTAGATACGTTGGTGAGCATGTTGCTCGTAAGGCTGGTAAAGCAGCTGGAGCTGGTAAGGAATAATAATTTACAATTTACATTAATCATTTTTCATTTAAATGAAAGCAACCAAAGAACAACTTAGGAAAAGACGTCAGCACAAGATTCGTGCCAGAGTAAGTGGCACTGCCACAAAACCTAGACTTGCTGTATTCCGTAGCTCGACCAGTATTTACGCTCAATTAATTGACGATAAAGCTGGTAAAACTATTGCTTCAAGCTCTAGTTTAAAGATGAAAAAAGCTACCGGTATGGAATTAGCTAAACAGGTTGGTGCTGAAATCGCTAAACAAGCTTTTGCAAAGAAAATTAAGATTTGTGTATTTGATCGCGGTGGTTATTTATATCATGGTCGCGTAAAGGCATTGGCTGAAGCAGCAAGAGAAGGAGGCTTGAATTTCTGATCTCAGATCTCAGATCTCAGATCTCAGAACTCAGATCTCAGAACTCAGATCTCAGAACTCAGATCTCAATTCTAATTACTAATAATTAATTTCCAATAACTATTTATGTCTAAGAAAAATTTAAGAAAAGCAAAGGGTCAAGTAAAAGAACAGAAAGAGTTCGAAGAAGAAGTTCTTCAGATCGACCGTGTAACTCGTGTGGTTAAAGGTGGTCGTCGTTTGAGATTCCGATGTACTGTTGCTATTGGTGATAAAAAAGGACGTGTAGGTATAGGTATTGGAAAAGCTTCAGAAGTTGTAGGTGGAATAAAAAAAGCCGTTACGAAAGCTAAAAAAGATCTTATTAAGGTACCTATTACTAAAGGAGACACAATCCCACACGCAGTTAATGTTAAATATAAGGCCGCAAGAATGCTTATTATGCCCGCTTCTCCTGGTACTGGTGTAATCGCAGGTGGATCTTTACGTAAGATCTTGAACTTGGCTGGCATTAAAAACGTTTTGAGTAAAAATATTGGTTCTAGAAATACTTTGGTAACTGCACAAGCTTCTATTAAAGCATTGCAGTCCCTAAGGCCGGTAAGAGAAAATTATAAAAAAGATTTCAAAAAAGAGGAACCTAAGAAAGATCCATCAGCTATCAGCGATCAGCCATCAGTTAAGGAGAAAGCTCCTAATGAAAAGGTAATGGAGGAAAAAGCTCAACCTAAAAAAGAGGCTCCTCAAAAGAAAGAGGAACCTAATAAGGCTGAAGCTAAGAAGGAAGATAAGAGCTAATTATCAATTATCAATTTACAATTTTCAATTTTTAACCAATAGGGAAATCCTCAAAAGTTTAACAATTTTCTACATTGCATTGCGCAAATTGCTCAAACTTTTATCCTCATTTCGTTCGGCTTAACGGCCATCACTCCATTTGGAACGGATTTCTCACTACTAACTATGAAGTTAAATAACTTAAAACCAAAGGAAGGTTCTACAAGGGCAAAGAAACGTATTGGACGTGGTAATGCTTCAGGTAAAGGAACCTACTGCGGACGTGGATGTAAGGGGCAAGGGCAACGTAAGAGCGGCAATGTTCGTCCAGGTTTTGAAGGAGGTCAAACACCTCTTATTATGCGTTTACCTAAATTAAAAGGGTTTAATAACCCTAATAGGGTTTTTTATCAAGTTGTAAACGTTAAAGATCTAAATGTTTTCAATGATGGTGAAGAGGTTAATATCGAAACTCTGCTTGGAAAACGTTTGATTACAAAGAAAAATCTTCCTGTTAAGCTTTTGGCTACTGGAAAATTAGAAAAGAAATTAACAGTAAAGGTGCACAAAGTTTCTACTGCAGCTAAAGAGAAAATAGTTAAAGCTGGAGGAAAAACACTTTAATCCAAAATGAATGTTTAAATATCTACATCAAATTTGGCGTTCTACTACATTACGCAAAAAGATTCTTTTCACATTGTTTATTTTGCTAATTTATAGAGCCGCCGCTCATATTACCGTACCCGGAGTTAATGTTGATGCGCTTAGTAGAATTTTTGAGCAAAATAGTTTGCTAGGTGTGTTTTCTGCGTTGACTGGTGGTAGCATGGCCAGTTTTTCTATTGTGTTAATGGGTCTTTCTCCATATATCAACGCTTCCATTATTATGCAGCTTATGACGGTAGTTATTCCAAAGCTGGAAAACCTTTCCAAGGAAGGAATGGAGGGAAGAAGAAAGATCAATCAATATACTAGATTACTTACAGTACCTCTGGCATTTTTGCAGTCTTATGGAATGATTATTCTGCTTAATCAAAGTTCTAATGGTCAGTTAATTTCTAATATGAGTGACCCAATGGTGATCCTGCCTATAATGATTACCGTTACTGCTGGTACAGTATTTTTGATGTGGCTTGGCGAATTGATTACAGAAAATGGTATTGGTAATGGTATTTCCTTAATGATCTTTGCGAGTATTATATCCGGTATGCCTGCAATCGTTGGTCGTATGCTTGGTATTGCGCAGGGAGGTGATACAACAAAACTTTCTTATTTCGTTCTTTTCTTAGTGCTTACAATCGCTATGTTAATATTTGTTGTACTCATTGCAGAAGGTCAACGAAATATACCAATAACATATGCCACTCGTGCAACCGGAGGTAAAGGCGAAAAAGCTAAGCTTCCTATTCGCGTGAATCAAGCCGGAATGATCCCAATCATTTTCGCTATTTCAATGATGACATTTCCATCTGTTGTGGCTCAGTTTTTCCGTAATTCACTTTCTCCTACCCTTCAGTCAATAGCTGATTTCATTCTTAAATACATCAATGCGTCTAATCCTACGTATTTCTACATGGCGCTTTATTTCCTTCTTATCATTGCTTTCTCATACTTCTATGTGAGTGTTACATTTAATCCAGATCAAGTTGCTGAAAATATTCAAAAGCGTGGAGGATTTATCCCTGGTATTCGTCCTGGACGTCAAACTGCAGATTTCTTAGCAAACGTTTCAAGCAGAATGAATCTATTCGGAGGTTTGTTCTTGGGTGCTATTGCGACTATCCCAATTTTATTCACGAAGTACACTACACTTTCTTCAGGAGACTTAATTATTAGTGGGTCAGGTTTGATTATCGTTGTGGGAGTTGTTCTGGAGTTAATCCGTCAGATCGATGCACAGCTAGTTATGCATGATTACGATAAACTTTACTGAAACCTTTAAAAAAGGTTTCAGGACTTCCAAAATATCTGTTTTCGATCGAAATTTTCTTCGCTAAGCTTCGCGAGCTACGAGACCCGCGTCGACTCCTCGCTACGCGCGCTCGGATAAATTTCTCACTCACTTATTATAAATATTATGGACATTATATTATTTGGGATGCAGGGGTCCGGTAAAGGAACTCAAGGCAAGATTCTTGCTGAAAGATATG
>JAHIYT010000038.1 GCA_018814945.1 Patescibacteria group bacterium | reverse complement strand
GTAATGCCGGGTGATAATGTAGAGTTGAGTATAGAGTTGATCACACCGATAGCGATGGATAAGGAGTTACGCTTTGCAATAAGAGAAGGTGGACATACGGTAGGTGCCGGCGTTGTTACTGAGATTATTGAGTAAATAGGTGAATTAGTGCCAAAACAAACAATAAGAATAAGTTTAAAAGCATACGATCATACTTTGTTGGATAAATCAACTGAGAAAATTGTTCGTACAGCAAAAGCAACCGGTGCGATAATATCGGGTCCGATTCCTTTGCCAACAAAAAGGACTATTTATACAGTACTACGTTCACCTTTTGTTGATAAAAAATCTCGTGAGCAATTTCAAACGAAAGTGCATAAAAGACTAATTGATATACTTAATTCAACTCCCAAAACGGTAGAGTCATTGATGAAATTAGATTTGCCTGCTGGGGTAGATATTGAGATTAAGGTATAATGATGCGTGGTTTAATCGGAAAGAAAGTTGGGATGACCCAAGTTTATGATGAGCAGGGAATAATGACACCTGTAACAGTGGTTGAGGCAGGTCCTTGTGTTGTAACTCAAATTAAAACTAAAGTGAATGACGGTTATGATGCCATACAGGTTGGGTATGGAAATAGAAAGAAAAAACATCTCACAAAACCTCTGGAAGGGCATTTTAATCGTGCGAAAGTCGACCCTAAACGTATACTTACTGAATTTGAAATGATACCTGGCTTTGAATATCAAATGGGACAAGAATTTACTGTCTCGTTATTTAAGATTGGTGAATATGTTAAAGTAAGTGGTACATCAAAAGGTCGTGGTTTCGCTGGAGTTATAAAAAGACATAAGTTTAATACTCAGCCAACAACTCATGGTACCAAGAACACGAAGCGTCATCCAGGTTCCATTGGGCAATCTTCGGACCCCTCCAGAGTATTTAAAGGGATGAGGATGGCTGGTCATTATGGGAATGAAAAAGTCAAATTAACCAATGTAAAAATTGTACAAATAGATAAAGAAAAAAACCAAATATTGCTTAAAGGACCAGTTCCCGGAGCAAATAACGGCATAGTTTATATTGTAAAATAATTATGGAATTACAAATATTAAATAATAGTGGAACTAAAGGCGCAAAAATAAAAGTTGATGAAACTGTTTTTGGGATAAAACCTAATGAAGCAGTTGTTCATCAAGCCGTTGTTGCTGAATTGTCTAATTTAAGACAAGGTACTCATGCAGCCAAAAGTCGAGGTATGGTTACCGGAAGTCAAAAAAAACCATTCCGTCAAAAGGGTCGTGGAATGGCACGTGCCGGTTCAAAAAAATCGCCTTTATGGCGCGGTGGAGGAGTCGCATTTCCACCTTCACCTCATAAATATATCAAAGCAATGCCTAAAAAGATGAGACAGTTGGCACGCCGTAGTGTACTATCTGATAAAGTGGCTAATGGAAAAGTATTTGTAATTGATGCATTCAATATCGAAAAACCAAAAACTAAACAGTTTATTGATTTATTAAAAAATTTGGAATTATCGGATACAAAAGTAACGGTGCTACCTTCGGTGATTGATAATAATTTGAATTTAGCCACACAAAATATTCCAAATATTTTTGTCGTCAAGGCAACTGATGCCAGTACCTATGATTTGTTGGACTCGGAAGTTTTATTATTTGATAAAGCTGGGTTGACATTATTAAATGAACAATTAGCACAGAAGAAGTAGAATTGTGGATTACCGTAAAATATTAATTCGTCCTTTATACACTGAAAAAATGAGTTTTCTCGAGGAAACACAGAGAAAGTATGCTTTTCAAGTAGATGATTCAGCAAATAAAATTCAAATAAAACAAGCAGTTGAAGATAAATTTGATGTTAAAGTTGAAAAAGTTGCAACTATGAATCGCAAGGGGAAAGCCAAACAAATGTCAGTTAGAAGTGGTGGAAGGGCAATTCGTACACAGGGTATCCAGTCAAGTTGGAAGCGGGCAGTAATAACATTAAAGGAAGGATTTACAATTGATCTGCTCAAAGGAGAAGCACAGGTATAATTATGGGTATTAGATCATTAAAACCAGTTACTCCCGGAAGTAGATTTGCTACTCGACCTGATTTTGCTGACATTACTACAGGTTCACCTGAGAAAAGTCTTACTACTGCACTTCGTATGACAGGTGGACGTAATAATAAAGGTCGCATAACGATGCGTCATCGAGGCGGTGGCCATAGGCGCAGATATCGTATTATTGATTTTAAAAGAGACAAATTTGATATCCCATCAAAAGTAGCAACTATTGAATATGATCCTAATAGATCTGCTTATATTGCTTTATTACATTATGCTGATGGTGAGAAAAGATATATACTCGCTCCTGTAGGATTAAACGTTGGTGATGAATTAATTGCAGGAGAGAATGTTGAATTAAAGGTAGGGAATAGTCTAAGTTTGCAAAATATTCCAGCCGGCATGATGGTTCATAATGTTGAAATGACACCTGGTAAAGGTGGGCAAATTGTACGAAGCGCGGGTGCTGTTGCTCGTATAATGGCTAGCGATGGTGGATTTGTTACATTAAAGTTACCATCAGGTGAGATACGGATGATCCCTGAAAAGTGTATGGCTACTTTAGGACAGGTAGGTAATCGTTCACATAGCCAAGTAGTTTCCGGTAAAGCAGGTAGAACAAGGTGGCTTGGTAGAAGACCAAAAGTTCGTGGTGTGGCGATGAATCCGGTAGATCATCCAATGGGTGGTGGTGAAGGTAAATCATCTGGAGGCCGTCATCCTTGTTCACCGACTGGTATTAAGTCAAAGGGATTTAAAACACGAAAAAAGAAAAAAAAATCTAGTGAATTAATTGTGAAGAGGAGAAAATAGTATGGCTCGTTCCCTGAAAAAGGGTCCTTATGTTTCACCAAAATTGCTGAAAAAAATTGATGCAATGAATGAATCAGGAAAGAAAAAGGTGATAAAAACATGGTCTCGTCGATCAGTTATAACACCGGAGTTTGTCGGTCATACAATGGCTGTTCACAATGGCAACAAATTTATACCAATTTTTATTTATGAAAATATGGTAGGACATAAGCTTGGAGAATTTGCTCCAACACGAATATTTAGGATGCATTCGGGAGACCGTAAGAAATAACAATGGAAGCAAAAGCAATATCTAGGTATATAAAGCAATCTCCGCGTAAAATACGTAAAACACTTAATAGTGTTAGAGGTAAAAAAGTTGGTACAGCTTTGAATGTCCTGCATTTTTCACCTGAAAAAGCAGCGGTTGTAATTGAGAAAACAATACATTCAGCTGTAGCAAATTTGATGTCTAATGAAGATAAAGCAAATGTTAATCCTGAAGAATTGGCAATTAAGGAAGCATATGTGGATGGCGGTCCTGTTACCAAACGATTCAGAGCTGCATCTATGGGAAGGGCTTCATTAATAAGAAAACCATCAGCGCATTTAACGGTGATAGTAACCGACGAGAAGAATTAGGAGGAATTTTGGGGCAAAAAACACATCCGGTTGGATTTAGGTTAATTATTAATAAAGCTTGGGATTCAAACTGGTTTTCCAGCAAACGCGAATATGCTTCTAATCTAGCAGAAGATGTTCAAATAAGGAAATATCTAAAGCAGCGTTTACCTAATGCCGGTGTTGCGAAGATTGAAATTGCTCGCACATCTAAAGTAGTGACTGTTGCAATAAATACTGCTCGTCCTGGAATTGTAATTGGTAGAGGTGGAGAAGAAGTCGCTCGTTTGAAAAGTGAAATTTCCCAATTATCTCGAAAAGAAGTTCAAATTAATATTAAGGAAGTTAAACGTCCCGAATTAAATGCAGCATTAGTTGGTTCAAATATTGCCCATCAACTTATTAAGAAAATGTCTTATAGACGGGTAGTAAATAAAACAATACAATCAACAATGCGTATGGGTGCAGAAGGTATTAGGATTAATGTAGCCGGTAGATTAGGTGGCGCTGAAATCGCAAGAAGTGAAAAATTTTTAGAAGGAAAGGTTCCTTTGCATACATTACGTGCAGATATAGATTATGCTTTAACAGAAGCAAATACATCTTATGGCATAATTGGAATAAAAGTATGGATTTATAACGGAGAAGTTCGCGGTAAATAATATGTTAGAACCAAAAAAAGTTAAATTTAGAAAACATCATCGAGGACATCGCAGAGGAATGGCGATGCGCGGGGATTATGTTGCATTTGGAACGTATGGTTTGAAAGCTTTGGAGTCAGGCTGGGTTTCCGCACGCCAAATAGAATCTTCACGTATTACGATAGCTAGGATCACACGCAAAATTGGTAGAATGTGGATTAGAGTTTTTCCGGATAAGCCGATAACCCAAAAACCAGCAGAAACTAGAATGGGTAAGGGAAAAGGAGCTCCGGAATATTGGGTAGCAAATGTCAAGCCGGGTAGAATATTATTTGAAGTGGAAGGTGTTACTTTTGAAGATGCTGAAGCAGCATTTAAAAATGCCGGTCATAAATTGCCCATTAAAACAAAATTAGTTACACGCAGAGAAATATAGAACAAATGAAAATTAGCGAATTAAACGAATTGCAGAAACCTGAACTAGAGACAAAACTTCATGATAATTTAGATGCTCTGCAAAATTTACGGTTTCAAAAAGCATTGCAGGAATTGTCTAATCCTCAGCAGATTCGATATTTGCATAGAGAAATAGCACAAATAAAAACAGTTTTACATGAATTTGAGCTAGGCATTAGAAACGATTTAGCAGAGGGTAAATAGCAATGACGGAAGAAAGAAAAAGACAATCACAATCACTAACAGGGGAAGTCGTTAGTACTAAAATGGCTGATACAGTGGTGGTGAAGGTCACAAGAAAGGTTAAGCATCCGTTGTATGGAAAATATATTAAAATTTATAAAAAACATTTTGCTCATATTGGAAGTATCGAACCTAAACTTGGTGATTTTGTAAGGATTTCATCCGTTCGACCAATAAGTAAGAAAAAACATTGGCAAGTAAGTGAAATAATTCGCGAAGCAAATATAATTGGATAAATTGAAGTGATTCAGCAAGAAAGTAGATTAAAAGTAGCAGACAATACAGGCGCAAAAGAAGTTCTCTGTATCAAAGTATTAGGTGGCACTCGGAGAAGGTACGCCTCAATTGGCGATGTTATTGTTGTTACAGTAAAAAGCGCTATTCCAAATGGTATGGTTAAGAAGAGCGATGTTACACGTGCGGTAATTGTCAGAACTAAAAAAGAGATTCGCCGTAAAGATGGATCATATATTCGTTTTGATGACAACGCTGCAGTGCTTTTAACGGATCAGGGTGAACCAAGAGGAACCCGTATTTTTGGACCTGTTGCTCGTGAATTAAGAGAAGTTGGATATATGAAAATTATTTCGATGGCGCCGGAGGTTCTATGAGAAATATAAGAATTGGAATGCAAGTTAAAGTAATTAGTGGCAACCATAAGGGTGAGTCGGGCAAGGTATTAGTTGTTATGCCTAAGACAAACCGTATAATTGTACAGGGTGTTAATTTTATAAAAAAAGCAACTCGCCCTACACAGCAAAATCCTAGTGGGGGTTTTAGCGAGAAAGAAGCATCAATTCACATTTCTAATGTTATGGTAGTCCAGAGTGGAAAAACATCGCGTATTGGATATAAAAAATTAGAAACCGGAGGAAAAGTAAGAGTTACTAAAACTACCGGTCAGGAAATAGAGATTTAATTATGGTAGACGAGAAAACAGTAAAAGAAAAAACTGTTAAAACAGAACAAGCAAAAAAGGATTCCACGAAGGAAACTGTTGCTAAAAAAGCTAATGTTAAAACTGTAGCTAAAAAGAAGTCTACAGTAATAACTGAAAAAGCTGATTCTAAAGTTCAAGTCAAAAAAACAGAAGAGATAAAAAAGACTATTACAAAGAAAGAGCTAAAACCAGATAAGTATGAGCCTAGTTATCGTCAATTGTACAATTCTAAGATTGTTCCAAGTCTAATGAAAAAATTTAATTATTCGAGTGTGATGGAAGTACCAAAAATAAAGAAAATTACTCTAAATATGGGTGTTGGCGATGCCAAGCTTAATTCTAAAGCGCTAGATAGCGCGGTAAATGAATTAACAGTTATAGCCGGTCAAAAAGCAGTTGTAACCTTAGCTAAAAAAGATGTATCTAATTTTAAAATTAGAAAGGGTTTCCCGGTTGGCTGTATAGTAAATATACGTGGTAACAGAATGTATGAGTTTTTTGAACGATTAAATTCTGTAGCATTACCAAGGACACGTGATTTTAATGGTTTGTCGTTTAAATCTTTTGATAAACGCGGTAATTATAATTTTGGCATCAAAGAACAGATTATATTTACTGAAATAGACTATGATAAAATAGATGCAATTAGGGGGTTAGATATAGCAATTGCTACAAGTGCAAAAACCGATGAAGAAGCTTATGCATTGTTAAAAGAATTTGGATTCCCGCTTAGGGAAATACCTGTAAAGAAAAATGAATTGGTAGAGGCGGCATAATGGCAAAAAAATCATTAGTAATAAAAGCGAGAGAAGCCGCAAAGTTTTCTTCACGAAATTATAATAGATGTTCAAATTGTGGTCGTCCACATGGATATATGAGAAAATTTGGTTTATGCCGTATCTGTTTTAGAGAAATGGCATTAAAAGGAGAAATACCTGGTGTCACAAAAGCCAGTTGGTAAAAGGAGATTATGATAAATGTCAATGACTGATCCAATCGCTGATTTATTGACTAGAATTAGAAACGCATTAGCGTCTGAAAAGCGCTGGGTAGATGTACCATCTTCGCAGATGAAGAAAAGAATAATTTATATTCTTAAAGAAGAGAGTTATATTGAAGATTTCATCTTTGTCAAAGATGGGAATAAAGAAACAATACGAATTTTCTTAAAATATGACTATCAGGGAAAGCCGGTTATCGATGGGATAATTCGAATTAGTAAACCTGGGTGTAGAGTTTATGTGGACTCGAATCAAATTCCGCGAGTATTAGATGGTTTGGGTGTGGCGATATTGTCTACATCAAAAGGTGTTATTTCAAACAAAACGGCCAATAATTTGAAAGTTGGTGGTGAACATATTTGTAATGTATGGTAATTAGCTATGTCACGAATTGGTAAAAATCCGATAAATATCCCAGAAAGCGTAACGCTTGAAATAGATAAAAAAGTAGTGCGAATTAAAAATTCTAAAGATGCTATGGAAATCAATTTATTTCCAGAAATTAAAGTATCTCAAAGAGATGGTAAAATAATTGTTGAAAGGTCAGCAGAAAGCCGCCAAGTACGGGCGATGCATGGTACTACTAGACAATTAATCGCCTCAGCTATTACGGGTTTATCTGATGGATTTACAAAAGAATTAGAATTAATTGGAGTAGGATATCAGGCAAATATGCAAGGTTATCGCTTAGTATTGCAACTGGGATATTCACATGATATTGTATTTGAGCCACCGGAAGGTATAATCATTGCTGCCAATAAAAATAATATAACAATAACCGGATATGACAAACAATTAGTTGGTGCAGTATCGGCAAAAATAAGATCTTTCCGAAACCCTGAGCCTTATAAAGGCAAGGGTATTAGATACAAAGGCGAACATGTGCGTCGTAAACAGGGTAAAACCGTAGGTGGTGCTGGATAAAAATAATGAGTAAGTCAAGAAAAAAAGTAGCTCGTTTTGAGCGGCGTAGGAATCGAAGTAAAACGTTGTATAAAGCAACGAGTGATCGTCCGCGTATTTGTGTTTATCGTAGTAATAAAAATATTGAAGCGCAAATTATTGATGATACAAAGGGTATTACAATGGTATCTGCTTCAACAGTAGATAAAGAAATAAAAACAAAATTAAAAAACAATGTAACAAAAACGGAACAAAGCAAACTTGTTGGTAAAGCGTTAGCAGAACGTGCATTGAAGAAAAAAATTAAACAGGTTGTATTTGATCGGAATGGTTTTAACTATAATGGTAGGGTTAAAGCTCTCGCAGAAGCTGCTCGTGAAGGCGGGCTTTCATTTTAATATTGGAGAATTATTTTGGGACTTATTAATCCATCTGAATTAGACCTTAAAGAAGAAACGGTCGTAAAAATCAAGCGAATATCTAAAGTTACTTCTCGTGGAAGACGTTTTCGTTTTTCTGCGGTAGTTGTTGTAGGTGACGGTAAGGGTCACGTTGGCGTTGGTCGTGGTAAAGCAAATGAGGTGCTTGCATCAATTACGAAGGCAAAAGAGGATGCTAAACAAAATATCTTCAAAGCATCTATAATAAATGGTACTATACCTCATAAAATTGTTAAAAAATATGGAGCAAGTAGTGTCATGTTAAAACCTGCATCTCCTGGTACCGGTATAATAGCTGGTGGTGCAGTAAGAGCAGTTATGGAGCAAGTAGGTGTCACAAATATATTAACAAAAGTGTTAGGGTCTAGCAACTCATTGAATACTGTAAAAGCAACAATTAACGCCCTTAAAGATATGCAAGATGGTGTTAAAGTTGCCAATAAACGTGGAATCACAATAAATCAGGTTTTTAATTAATCATGGCAAAAGCAGGGAAAAATAATATAATAAAGATTACGCAGATTCGAAGTCGAATTGGTTATAAGCAAAAAGCCAAAAAAACTTTGGATGCTTTAGGGTTGCGAAAGATGCACCAAACTGTTGAGAAAGCTGATACTCCTGCTATTAGAGGTATGATTAAGAAAATTGAGTATATGCTAAAAGTTGAGGAAAAATAATGAAGTTGGATGAGTTAAAACCGGCAAAAGGCGGCTCCACAAAAAATACAAAAAGATTGGGCAGGGGTCCTGGTACCGGTTGGGGTAGAACCTCTGGTAGAGGCAATAAAGGAGCCGGTCAAAGAAGTGGTTATAAAAACCGCGCATGGTTTGAAGGTGGACAAATGCCAATACTCAGACGATTACCTAAAAGAGGTTTCTCAAATTATGGATTTAGAAAAGAATTTCAAATCGTTAACCTGTCAACGTTGGAATTGTTGGATAAAAGCAAAATAGACGCAAATATTTTAGCTGAAAATGGTATTGTGAAATCAGCATTTGAACCAATAAAAATTTTAGGAAATGGCGATATAACCAAATCTATTGAAATAACAGCAAGTGCATTTAGTAAAACATCTATCGAAAAAATCGAAAAAGCCGGAGGGAAAGCAATAGTTCAATGATTGATCGATTTAAAAATATATTTTTAATACCCGAATTAAGAAAACGAATTTTCTTTACGCTAGGAATTTTAGTGGTAGTACGTACTGGTGTCCATATACCAATTCCTGGTGTAAATGGAGAAGCTCTTGGTGCGGCGATGCAAAACCTTCAAAATACATTATTTGGTCTTTATGATTTATTCGCAGGTGGTGCATTTCAAAAAGCATCATTATTTGCTCTAGGGATAATGCCGTATATATCAGCTTCTATTATTTTGCAATTAATGGGATCGGTTGTGCCGTATTTCCAAAGGCTTCAGAAAGAGGGTGAAGAAGGTAGAAAAAAATTAACACAATTAACGCGCTATGTGACAGTATTTATTGCAACTCTTCAGGCAGTTAGTATTGCACTATTTTTGGAAAATATGACTGCGAGTCTTAGAGGAAATGTTGTTGCTGTTGTATCCAACCCGGGAATGCTTTTTATGTTTACTACAATTGTCGGTGTTGTTACCGGTGTTATGTTATTAATGTGGTTGGGGGAGCGTATCACTGAAAGAGGAATTGGAAATGGGATATCACTTATAATTATGATAGGTATTATTTCACGTTTACCAAGTGTCGTATTAACTGAAGTTACATTAATTCGAGAAGGTATGCGCGGATTGCTCGGTGAAGTTATATTATTAGGATTAATGTTTGTTATAGTCGCATTTGTTGTATTATTGACGCAAGGTACCCGAAAAATACCAGTTCAATACGCAAAAAGAGTAGTTGGTCGTAAAGTTTATGGTGGTCAAAGCACACATATTCCATTGAGGGTAAATACTGCCGGCGTTATGCCAATAATTTTTGCCCAAGCTATTATGTTTATACCAAGTACGGTTGCTAGTTTTTTCTCTAATAGTGAATTTATACAGGGAGTTATGAGATGGTTCTCGTTAGATCATCCCTTTTATTGGTTAGTATTTGGAACAATGATTGTATTCTTCACATATTTTTACACAGCAATGGCTTTTGATCCAATACAGGTATCAACTACAATTAAACAGCAAGGTGGCTTTATTCCAGGAGTTAGACCGGGAAAAAGAACAGCAGAATATATTGATAACATCCTTACGCGCGTCACATTGCCAGGCTCATTCTTTTTAGCGTTTATTGCAATATTTCCATATATATTAATGAAAACAATGGATCTTAGGTATGATTTAGCTTCTTTTTTTGGTGGCACAAGTCTATTGATTATCGTTGGAGTAGCACTTGATACCTTGCAACAAATTGAGTCTCATCTGATGATGAGGCATTATGACGGATTTTTAGCAAAAGGCAAAATACGTGGTCGAAGGAGAATGTAGTGGTAAAAATCCGTACAGAAAGGGAAATTTCTCTGATCGCTGAAAGTAATAGAATTGTTGCTGAAACTCTTGATATGCTTAGTGAATGTATTATACCAGGTATTAGAATAAGTGATTTGGATAAATTAGCAGAAGAATTTATAATCTCTCAAGGAGCACGCCCGGCATTTAAAGGTTATATGGGATTTCCCTCAACCTTATGTATATCAATTGATGATGAGGTTGTTCATGGTATTCCTAATGGCAAGATTTTAAAGGAAGGTCAAATAGTAAGTATTGATTGCGGTGCTGAAAAAAATGGTTATTACGGTGATTCAGCAAGAACATTTGCCGTAGGAGAAGTCGATCCGCAAAAACAGGATTTGATGAATGTGACTAAAGAATCATTAATGCGTGGGATTGAAGCGGCAAAAGTAGGTAATTATGTGTCTGATATTGGTCATGCTGTACAGACATATGTAGAGGCACATGGTTACTCCGTAGTTCGTGATTTGGTTGGTCATGGAATTGGAACAGAATTACACGAAGATCCGCAAGTACCAAACTATGGGAAACCAAAACAAGGACATAGGCTACGAGTTGGAATGTGTTTAGCAATAGAGCCTATGATAAATGCCGGTACGAAAGATATATACACTGAAAGTGATGGTTGGACTGTGAAAACTAAAGACGGTAAAGCTAGTGCTCATTTTGAGCATACAATTACAATTACAAAAAATGGTGCAAAAATACTAAGTATAAGTAATTGAAATGACAAAAGAACAGCCCATTACTATTGATGGAATTATTAAAGAAACACTTCCCGGAGCTATGTTTAGAGTAGAAATTACAATTGGTGACAATAAGCATGAGGTTTTAGCTCATGTAAGCGGTAAGATGCGTATGCATTTTATAAAAATATTACCGGGTGATGTCGTTACGCTAGAGATGTCACCGTACGATTTAAGTAGAGGTCGTATAACTTATCGACAAAAATAGGTAAATTATGAAAGTTCGTCCATCAGTAAAAAAAATGTGTGCAAAATGCAAGATCATAAAGCGAAAGGGTGTGATCATGGTGATTTGCGAAAATCCAAAACATAAACAAAGGCAAGGATAGGAGAAAATAGTGGCACGTATTGCAGGTATAGATATTCCACGAGAGAAAAAAGTACCATTTTCATTAAGGTATGTTTATGGCATTGGATTGTCCCAAGCACGAAATATTTGTGAAATGGCTAAGATTGATCAGGATGTTAGGGTTAAAGATCTTACCGAAGAGCAGGAAGTCGGTATTCGTAAGGCTATTGAAGATTTAGGTATTAAAGTTGAAGGTGAATTGCGCTCCGATATCGCTATGAATATCAAAAGATTAAAGGATATTGGTAGCTATAGAGGGTTAAGACATCGTAAAAGTATGCCGGTACGAGGCCAAAGAACAAAAACAAATGCCCGTACTCGAAAAGGAAGAAAACGTACAGTTGGATTAGGAAGAAAAGCACTTGTAAAATAAGGATTATTAATTGGCTGCAAAAATTGAAAAGAAAAAGAAGAAGAAGAAACGTACTATTGAGCCGGTAGGTGTTGCTAATATAAAAGCTACATTTAACAATACTCATATAACATTATGTGATCTATATGGAAATGTTGTTGCATGGTCTACAGCGGGAACTTCCGGATTTAAAGGGTCACGGAAAAGTACAGCATATGCCGCTACATTAGCAGCCCAAAAAGCTGCAAAAGAAGCAATGGCAATGGGTTTAACGACAGTTGAAGTAAAAGTGAAAGGTCCGGGGTCGGGACGCGAATCTGCGATTCGTGCACTAGCGGTAGAGGGTCTACAAATTACCTCTATTAGAGACGTAACTCCGTTACCTCATAATGGTTGTCGTCCACCCAAACGGAGACGGGTATAAGGAATAAAAAATGGCAAAATTTAAAGACTCAAAAGGAAAATTAGTTAGACGATTTGGGGAAAATGTATTTGGGAATCCTAAATTTGATAAACTCCTGAATAGAAAAGCATATGCACCGGGACAACATGGACAGACTAGACGTAGGAGACTTTCAAATTATGGCGTACAATTGCAGGAAAAACAAAAGATAAAGTATATGTATGGTCTTCTTGAAAAGCAGTTTAGAACCAATTTTATAAAGGCTGATAAAATGAAAGGCGAAACGGGAACCATAATGTTACAGTTATTGGAACGCCGCCTTGATAATGTTGTATATAGGTTAGCTTTCGCACCTACAAGACCTGCAGCAAGGCAGTTAGTGAATCATGGTCATTTTTTAGTAAATGGAAAACCAGTTAATATTCCATCTTTTTCTGTTAAGCCCGGTGATATTATTAATGTAAAAGATAAAAGTAAAAAAATGGAAATAATACTCAACTCAATGAAGCGTGTCAAAGGAGATTTGGAACTTACGTGGTTGCAATTAGATAAGGTAAAAATGCAAGGATCTTTTATTGAAATCCCCGATCGAGATCAAATGAATTTGACATTTGATGAGCGATTAGTCGTTGAGTTATACTCTAAATAATCATAAAACAGGATAATTGTTTAATGGCACAAGCATTAGATTTAAAACTTATCGTTAAAACCGATGAATTGGCAGACAATTTTGGAAAGTTTAGCATTCAACCTCTCGAGAGAGGTTATGGTATTACAATAGGGAACGCTTTAAGAAGAGTTCTTATGACTAGTATTCCAGGAGCTGCAATTACAAATGTACGAATAGATGGAGTTTTGCACGAATTTTCTACAATTGATAATGTTCGTGATGACGTAGCAGATATATTAATGAATTTGAAAGCTGTTAGATTTAAGCTGGAAGATAATAATCCGGACAAAGTGAATATTAAATTAAAAGGCAAGCATACATTTACTGCCAAAGATATTCAGGATGCTAGCAACCAGTTTAAAGTATTAAATCCCGACCATTATATTACGGAAATTAATGAAAATGGTAAGATGGATATTGAACTGAGGATTGGTATTGGAAAGGGATATACTGCAAGCGAAGAAAATATCTTAGCTAATGCACCGGTAGATTATCTGTCATTGGATAGTATGTTTAATCCGGTGACGAAAGTTACCTTCACAGTTACTCCGTTGCCTGGTGAAAAAGAATCTTTAGAGGTATTGAATATCGATGTAACTACGGATGGCTCCATATCTCCTAAAGATGCAATAAGCTATTCTGCATCGGTTATAATTGATAATTTAAAATTTATTCAAGCAATCAGCCAACCGGAAGTCTTGGAAATGACAGAACAAGTCGATGAAGAAACTGTAACAATTAGGAAACTTCTTGCCTCAACGATTGACGAGATGGAATTATCAGTTCGTAGCTATAATTGCTTGCAAGCTGCCGGTATCAAGAACATTGTTGATTTAGTACAAATAGAAGAAAATGCAATGCTTAAATATAAGAATTTCGGACGGAAATCATTAACCGAACTAATAGAAAAACTTGACGAGATGGGTTTGCATTTCGGGATGGATATAAATCAATATACTAAAGAAGAAGCGTAATTAATTAATAATGAGACATTTAAATAAAAAGAAACGATTAGGAAGACGGACACCAAGTCAGCGTAAGGCTATGCTGAAAAATTTAGCTGTGTCATTAATAGAGCATAAAAGAATTAGAACTACACATGCTCGAGCTAAAGAACTACGCAAGTTTATTGAACCTCTTATAACATTTGCTAAAAGAGGTGATTTACATGCACGTCGCGAAGTGCTAAAGAAAATCCATCAAAAAGATACAGTTACTACATTATTTCATGAAATTGCACCTGTCTATGCAGATAGACCGGGTGGTTATACAAGAATAATAAAATTAGGATTTCGTGATAATGATAGAGCAAAGGTCTCTTTAATAGAATTAGTTGATTTTGCAGGTGTCAGTGAAAAAGAATCTGAAGAAAAACCGGATAAAAAGAAACGCATCAAGAAAAAGAAAGAAGAAAAAGCTGAATAATTAAAATTAAAATAATTTATAAAAAGGGCAACTTATTTAAGTTGCCCTTTTTAATTTACATTAAAGAATTCAAAGTAAATATAATGC
>JAHIYT010000037.1 GCA_018814945.1 Patescibacteria group bacterium | reverse complement strand
GGAAGAATGTACAGCAATTGAATACGTACAGACCAATGGAATATTCAGTGGTACTGCTGAGGGTAATTTAGAATTAGACCGTGAGATAAACCGGGCAGAAGTAACAAAAGTAATGCTGGAAGCATTTGGTATAGGAGAAGGAACTACTTCAAACACAGTCTTCCCGGATGTTCCACTGGAGGGGGAGTGGTTTAGTACTTATGTTTACCGTGCATTGAACAACGAAATCGTCGGTGGTTATCCGGATGGATATTTTCGTCCTGCAAATACTATTAATCGTGTTGAGCTTATCCGTATTTTCTTGGAAGCTTCGGGCGCGGATTATTCAACTGTGCCAACTAATTATACCCTTTGGCACGACGTTACCGTAACACCGGATACACAGTGGTTCATTGCTTATGCAAACTACGCCTTTTTTAACGACCTGCTCGATAATAACGGCAACTTAAATCCAGCCCAAGCAATGACCCGCATGGATGTAATTAGACTGCTTTATAGATCCAGCCTCTTGTAGTTTCTACCCCAAAGACACATCTAAAGCCATCATTAAGGCAAATCCAAATATAGCTCCTAAGGTAGCAAGGTCAGTATTTTTAGCATATTGAGATTCGGGAATTAGCTCTTCTACAACTACAAAGATCATAGCGCCGGCAGCAAAGGCGAGTGCATATGGCAGAATAGGTCTCATAAAAATTATTGCGAAAAAGCCAATAAGCCCTGATATCGGTTCAACTATTCCCGATAACTGCCCATACCAAAAGCTCTTAGCTCTAGATAGCCCCTCTCTTCTTAGTGGAACCGAAACAGCTGTTCCCTCCGGAAAATTTTGAATACCGATTCCTATAGCAAGTGCTATGGCACCACCAAGGGTTGCCGAAGGTATACCTACTGCAACTGCACCGAATGCTATACCAATAGCAAGTCCCTCCGGTACATTATGTATAGTAATCGCCAAAACCAGCAAAATTGATCTATGCCAACTTGTCTTTGGACCTTCTGCCTTACTAACAGGAAGCCATAGATGTAAGTGTGGAATGAGTTTGTTTAGGCCCCATAGAAAAAGAGCACCAAGCAAAAATCCTATTGTAACAGGTATCCAGGGTTGCGCGGTTGTTTCACCTGCAAGTTCTATAGCTGGAGCGAGTAATGACCAGAAACTTGCCGCGATCATTATCCCGGCTGCAAGCCCCAACATACCATCAAGGACTTTTCGGTTGATTTGTTTAAAGAAGAAAACTAAACCCGCACCGAGAGCAGTTAAGCCCCATGTATATAACGTTGCAATAAGCACCTGAAATATAGGGCTAATCTTGGTAAACCAATCTATCATTATAATTCGAATAAGATATTAAGATATTTTTCAGAATAACTAAGAATTCGCTTGAATATTATAATAATCAATCAGGAATTCCGTGATTCTTCTAAAAGTTGGTGCCGCTGTCGTAGAACCCCATGTGTTTTCACCAATACGAGGCCTATCAAATTTAACCAACATCACGAATTGTGGCTGCAGGGCAGGGAAGTACCCTGCGAATGATGTAATAGTAGCGCCTTCACCGGTTTCATATTCACCATACTTACCCGCTATTTGAGAAGTACCCGTTTTACCGGCAATCAAATAACCAGGAATATCAGCAGGGCGACCATGACCACGACGTACAACGCTTATTAACATTGAGGTCATAATACTGGATGTTTCTTCGGTAATGACGCGATGAATTACTTGTGGTTCAGTTTTTATAACTTCATTATCTTTGATAATGCTATCTACAATATATGGTTGTATCAATTTACCTCCATTTGCTATTGCAGCCCATGCGGTAACCATCTGGAGAGGTGTCACAATGATACCTTGCCCGAATGATGTAGTAAGGAGCTGAGCCTTAGACCACCTCTTGTAGTAATCAACTTCCCCCTTGGTTTCACCTTCTAGCCTGATATTTGTATATTCACCAAAACCATAATCTTTTATGTATTTGTACATAAGTTGTTTACCAAGGAGTTGGGCAACATGGGACATGCCAGTGTTTAAGGAAAGTTCGAGAACTTCAGTCATAGTTGTTTGCCCATGATATTGTCCGTCAGAGTTCTTAATTTCAAATTCATCAATCTGCAAGGGTCCATCATCATCAAATTTGGTTTGAGGCTCTACTTCCTTGGAATCAATTGCAATAGACATCACAATAGGCTTGAAAACCGAACCAGGTTCATAGAATTCGGATACGGTTTTATTTTTAAATACTCCTGAACCGAATTTGTTTTCATAAACATATTTCGTAACCTCCTCATTCTCCACATCTTCTGTACTCGCTGGCATATATGCACCTTTCTCATCACGCGTAAAAATTTCTACCGTGTCATAGATTTCTTCATCTTTTTCAACTTCACGAAGTATGTAGGCATCTGAGAAGTGATTAGAGTCAAATGTCGGATAATTGGCCATTGCGATGATCGCACCTGTAAATGGATTCATAATTATTACCTGACCACTATCTGCTCTGAACTTTTCAACGGATTCAGCCAAAATATTTTCAACTTCCTTTTGTACAATTCTATCTATTGTAAGAACTATAGTGTCTCCATCGATAGCATTTACGATTTTACTTTCACCCACAGTAATTTGGCGTCCAAAAGGATCACTTTCCGCATAGATCTTACCTTTTTTACCTTCTAGTTCCACATTAAAATACCCTTCAATTCCATATTGTCCGACATTGTCCCGACTTAAGAATCCAATTAAATGTGATCCCAAATCACTTTCAGGGTAGTACCTCCAGTGTTCCTGAAGTAAAACCACACCTTTCAAGTCTATTTCTTTTATCTGCCTGGAAACGTCAGGATCTAGTTTATTTTTAAGGAATACATACCTAACCTTTCTTCTGGTTAACCTGCTTTCCAATGTTGATACCGATTCATCCAAATGATTTGCAAGAGCCTTTGCCACTGAATTCAGTTGATTTTCTGGGATTAATGTAGGATCTCCATAGATCATAAAACGCTCTGTATCAACAAAAATACCGGGCAAACGCGCATTAATAACATTAGCCATCAAATCCTCGTCTGCATCTCGTCTTAAAATTACAAAATCTATCTCAAGTTTAGAAATTTTCCTAAAAATGTTGTCTTCAACTTCTTTGGTTAATTCATAATAACTCTTAAAATTTTCTTTCCCGTTATTAGTTTCAACTTCAATTTCTTTCTCCAACCCCAAGTCCCACACAGGTTCTGTTGTTAAAAATGTTTCCAGAGGTTCATCTTGAATTACCTCGTAAATACATTCTTCCGGCATTTCCACACACTGTTCATATTCCGTTTCGGTAAAAAGCAATGGTGCAAGCGACTTAGCAATTAAATTCTTATCTTCAGCTACAAGCGGGTCTACATAAAGCAGATCTAACGTTGTATTTGTAGCTAGCTTACTAAATTCACCAGAATGTGTGTCTTGTACCAGAATCTCACCACGACGAGCAGGTAGGTCGATCGCTCCAAAATGCTGTTCTTCTGCTATAGAGCTATATTCATTGTGTTTGAGAATCTGTAATTGGAAAAGTCTACCAATAATAAATACGAATAAAATCGCTGCAAAAATAGTAAGGCTAACGATTCTAGCTGAATGGCTATACCCGGTTCTTCCCGTAGTTGTAACGTGTGAATATCGAGCTTTTCTCATAGATTTTTATTTTGCTAGATTATTTTAGCAGAAAAACTAGCATCAATCCCTTGCCTTTGCCTTTACCTTTGACTCCTTTTTTGGTATAATATATAGATAATAATCATTCAAGATTGAATATTAAAGATTAAAAATTAATTTTCAATTTTAAATCTTCTAATAAAAACAAAACTATGAGATTTCGTATAGGTGTAATGGGGTCAGCACAAGGCCCAATGATTGAAAATCAGGAGAACATTAGAAAGTCCATTGAAATAGGACACTATATTGCCAAAGCAGATTGTATTTTGGTAAATGGTGCATGTCCAGGGCTTCCGGATGAAGCGGCATATGGCGCAAAACAAGCTGGGGGATTAACTATGGGGGTTTCACCTGCATTTAGCGAAAAAGCCCATATAGAAAAGTACAAATCTCCATATCAAAACTATGACATTATCATTTACACCGGTATGGGATTGATGGAAAGGGATATTATTAACATTCGAAGTTCAGATGCAATTATATTGCTCGGAGGGGGAATCGGAACACTCAACGAGTTTACTGTTGCTTATGACGAAGGAAAAGTAATCGGTGTATTAACAGGTAGTGGCGGAGTTTCTAATCATATAGATAAAATTCTTGAGATTTGCGAACGTAAAGTAGAGAACTTTGTTATTTTTGACGACGATCCAAAGTCGTTAGTGGATAAGGTACTCAACTATCTTTCAGAAAATCCAGCTCCAATGCTGGAAGATCAAAGAGTGGTTAGCGGGAAACAAGCTAATTAATCTCAGAGCTCATATCTCATATCTTAGATCTGATTTTGCATGTTACATTTTAGATCTGGAATGTGAATCTGAGATCCGAGGTCTGAGTTCTTAAATAATAAAAAGAGCTTGCGCTTACATAGGTATTTTGGTAATATTTCTGCGCCGGTTTTTTAAAAGTACAACAATGATTAAAAAATATATTCGAGACAGTATACAAGAGCTAAATAACGTCACTTGGCCTACTCGCAAACAAGCGATTAGAATTACGACAATAGTATTCATATTTATGATCATTGCCGCTGCGATTCTAGGTGTTGTAGACGAAATTTTGGCAATCGCTTACAAGGCAATTTTATAACTCTAAATAACTAAAGATGGCTAAACAAGCTGAAGGTACAGGCCGTAATTGGTATGTATTGCACACATATTCCGGATATGAAGACGCTGTAGAAAAAGCCCTTCGTCAACGTATAGATGCATTGAATATGCAGGACTATATCTTTGATGTAATAGTTCCAAAAGAGACTCAGATTGTTATTAAAAGAGGTGAACCAGTACAGGAAAAGAAAAGGATTTTTCCAGGTTATGTACTTGTAGAAATGATTGTAACCGATGATTCTTGGTATGTGGTTCGTAATACGCCGAATGTAACCGGTTTCGTTGGTTCAGCTAATATTCCAGTCCCTATTACACCAGAGGAATATGGGGTTATAACCAAACGTGTTGGAGGTGAAGATGCTAAATTTAAGATTGATTTCTCCATTGGAGATCACGTTACTATCAATAGTGGGCCTTTCGCTAATTACGATGGTCTAATTGATAAAATTGATCCAGAAAAAGGAAAAGTTAAGGTGCTTGTAACCATTTTTGATAGAGAAACACCTGTTGAACTTGATTTTACTCAAGTTAAAAAGAAGTAAATGAAGAAAATCCACTTATTTATCATCATCCTTATCGCAATTGTTGCTTTTGCTGCAGCAGATTACTACGCAAATATATCGATGGATGAAGGAATAACAATTGAAGTTGAAATTCCAGAGGGCGTAGGGATAGATGTAGAAACAGACGCTAACTTAACACAAGCTTTAATCGATTCAAATCCAACATTCGATTATGGGCTCACCCAAAGAAGCCGAACAAACCAGTTATTTGAAGTGTTTGATCTAAGCACACTAGATGGTGTTAGAATCTATAAGAATGTATTGACCAAAAAAGGTGAAAGCGCAGGTGGTGAAGGCACTATAGTGGTCTACGAAGTGCACGGAGACAGCAGTCAGGGTAAAATGACTTACCTAAACCTGAAGCTAAAAGTAATAGATCAATTAGAACCTACAACGAGCATCAACGAAGTGAGTAACTTTGGATACAACGCATTCTTTTATAACGATATAAATAGCGTTAACTCTGGTTTTATACTGTCTCAAATAAGAGATAATCTATATGGTTTTCAATACAGTAAAGCGGATGATAAGAACTTTGAAATCGTAAAAAATATGATTCAGGCAATAATGGACATGAAAATATAACTTTTAATTATAAACTCTTAACTTTTAACCAAATATACCGTGGCTAAGAAAGTACTAACATTTATTAAATTACAAATCCCTGCAGGAAAAGCTAATCCAGCTCCTCCAGTTGGTCCTGCTCTAGGTCAGCACGGATTAAACATCCAAGATTTCTGCAATGCCTTTAATGAGAAGACAAAAGAAATGGGTGATACTATCGTTCCTGTGGTAATTACAGTTTACGAAGACAGATCTTTCACTTACATTACAAAAACAGCTCCTGCTGCCGAAATGATCAAGAAAGCTATTAACCTAAAGAAAGGAAGTGGAGTTCCTCATAAAGAAAAGGTCGGCGTGCTTTCAAAGGCTAAACTTAAGGAAATCGCTGAAAAGAAGATGGAAGATCTAAACGCAAACGACGTTGAGCAAGCTATGAAAGTTATCGCTGGAACTGCAAGAAGTATGGGGGTTACTATCGAGTAAATTTAATAATTTTTAATATCGATTTTATATTTTATAAGTACTTCAAAAATATAAATTCACTAATCGATATTATTAAATCAATAAAACAGTGGGAGGCCTCGAAAGCCGTTAAAACCACGCAACAATTATTACTATGCCTACAAGAGGTAAAAATTATAGAAACTCCTTAACCAAAGTTAAAGGAAAGGAATTTTACAATGTTGAAGAAGCAATTAAGCTTTTAAAAGAAACCAGTTCTACCAAATTTGATGGAACAGCTGAAATTCATATTAATTTAAATATTGATCCTAAAAAAGCAGAGCAAGCTATTCGTGGAACTCTAGCTCTTCCTCACGGATCTGGTAAAAAACTCAAAATCGCTGCTATATGTAGTGATGATAAAGTAAAAGCTGCAAAGGCCGCAGGGGCAGCCAGTGCTGGTCTTGAGGATATGATTGCGGAGTTTGAAAAAGGTAAATTTGATTACGATGTTGTTGTCGCTTCAAGTGACGTAATGAAAGCCCTAAGTAAGGTGGCAAAAGTTCTTGGTCAAAAGGGCTTAATGCCAAATCCAAAATCAGGAACAGTTACAGATAACATTGAAAAGACCATTAAAGAACTTGCTGCTGGTCGTGTTGAATACCGTAATGACAAGCAGGGGATAGTTCACGCAATTTTTGGTAAGACTTCATTTAAGGAAGAAGAGCTAGAAAACAATCTTAGAGCACTTTTAAAAGTACTTCGCGAGTCAAAACCATCTACGGTAAAAGGTACATTCATTAGATCAATTTCTATTTCTTCAACAATGGGGCCTGGAATTGCACTTGATGTTACCGAAGCAATGAAATCACTTTAAAACTCCATTGCTGATCCAATTGCTAAGCCGTAGCTAATCCAATAGCTACTGGATAAGCGATTGGATAGGCCATTGGATAAGCAACTGGAACTATGAACGTAAAAATTTCCCGCATAGATAAATCCCTCCCTCTTCCTGTTTATGAAACTAAGGGGGCAGTGGGTTTTGATTTACTTTCGCGTATAGAGATGGAAATCGAACCAAAAACTATCAAACTTATTCCAGCCAATATAATTGTAGAAGTTCCAGATGGTTATGCTCTAATTATTGCATCACGCAGTTCCACACCACGCAAGCACGGCTTAACCAAGCCACATGGGATAGGGATAATAGACCAAGACTACTGTGGCCCGGAAGACGAAGTAAAGATTCAAGTTTTCAATTTTACAGACGACCCAGTTGTTATTCCAAAAGGAACCAAGCTTGCTCAAGGTTTATTTACCAGAGTAGATCGCTTGGATTTTGAGGAAGTGGATAATATTAGAGAAGAAAGCAGGGGGGGATTCGGAAGTACGGATAAATAGAATTGGACAATTAAGTGAGGTTATGGTTAAATGATCTCCACTTTTTAAAGTTGTCATTGTTATTTATGGTTACACCAAAAACAAATCTATTAGCCCTAGAAGCTTTAAGAGTTGAAGAACAACCATTATCTCTTGAAGAAAT
>JAHIYT010000004.1 GCA_018814945.1 Patescibacteria group bacterium | reverse complement strand
TTGTGAATGCGGGATTTACGTGATTAATTTTCCCATCAATACCAGTCATAAACATTATCTGATCGGATCTTTCGAATCCTAGTTCTAATTTTGTTAACTCAAGTCGCGCCTTTTGCTGTTCAGTAATATCACGAATAATAGAACGTGTACGAACAAACTTGCCTTTATACTTTCCTGCCCCATCGTATATTGCAATAGAGAAAATTTCTACATCGATAAGGTCACCATTCTTCTTAATCATTTGACTGGCAGAGATATATAATTCACCTCTCTTTTTAAGAGCTTCAAAACCTTCTTTTACTCTTTCCATTAACTCAGGACTATAAAGCTTGCTCATATGCATACCGATAAGCTCATCTGGCTTATATCCCAAAAGTTGGTATTCTTTACTATTCGCAAAAACTATATAACCATTTTCGTCGATCGAATGAATCATTTCGGGTGAATTTTCTACAATATCACGATATTTTGATTCAGCTTGTTTAATTGCCTCATTAGCCTCTATTTGTTTTGTAACATCGCGAAAAGACCAGACTCTGCCCAATATTTTTTTACCTGATATTTGTGGCTTTGAATAGCGTTCAAAGACTCTACCATCTTTAAAACTAATTGTATCAAAACTGATTGCTTTGGGTTTTTTATATAATTCCTGAACTTTGTTTATAAACGATTTAGGATTTTCCAACTGCTTAAATACATAATCTAAAGCAGCTTTATCATCTTTGGATTTCGCAATATTTTTTGGTATCTTCCACATATCCAAAAATTTAGTGTTGTAATGAGACCATCTTCCTTTCATATCAACTACAAGGATCCCATCGGCAGTAGACTCAAGAGTGGCACTCAAAAGAGATAAATTTTTCTGGATAGCTTCTTCAGACTCCCTCTGTTCAGTAATATCTCTAACAGTTGCTTGTAAAAAAGTTTTATCACCAACTATCATACGAGTTAAGAGAACGGTCGCAGGAAAATCCTCACCTGTAGCACGACGATGTGTCCATTCAAAGAAGTTAGATCCTTCCTTCATTGCTTTCATAATCATCGCCTTAGCCTTCTTACCGGATGGGGTGCCATCAGGTTGTTTCAGGGGTGACAACTGCCATGGTCCCCTGCTTGTAAAATCTTTTTCATCCTTACATTTAAACATTTTTATTGTTGCAGGATTACCACTAGTAAAAGACCAATCTTGTGGCTCAAGCGTCATAATGGCATCATATGCAGATTCAAAAAGAGCTCTATGCCTTTCCCCACTAACCCTTAAGGCTTCTTCTATTACTTTCTGCTTGCTGATATCCCTTGAGACACCAAATACACCAACTATTTTATCGGCATTATCTCTAATGGGTGTAATGGTTTCTAAGCAATATTCCCTATCCGATTTACTCTCAATGTGTTTGATCTCAATATTTGATACCTTTCCCTGCCTAGCATCTTTCATGGCCTTTAAAAACTTAGGCCTATCTTCCATTACTATGGTACTAATAGGATCCCAATTTTCAAGTTCTTTGGAGTTAGCTTGTAAGCCATGCTCTTTCAATCCACCTGGACTAATATATTGCAAATTACCATCTAGATCAAAAAGCTTAATACAATCTGGAGAATTATTAACCAAAGTCCTGTATTTTTCTTCACTTTCTATTTGAGCCCTCTCCGCCTTTTTTCTTTCTGTAATATCAGTACAACCACCGATCCATTTTAAAAGATTTCCACGCGAATCAAGAACAGGATTCCCTCTGTCATACCAGTAAAGGATGTCTCCATTTTTTCTTACGACCCTATATTCTTCATCAATTGGAGATAAATCCTTCATATGCCTTGTAACAGCTTTGGATAAAGCATCTCTATCATCAGGGTGAATAATTTCTAACCATGCACTTATTGTTCTTGGTATTTCACCATAATTGTAGCCCAGTGCCTCATCAAGCTTTCCAAACCATTCCAATTTATTAGTTTTAGGATCCCATTCATAGATAAAATCAGAGGTCACCTGAGCAGCCATTTTGAATCTTTCTTCAGCAGCTTTTCTTGCAGTAATATCATTCAAAAAAGTAAGGATTGCGGGTTTACCATCCCATTTTAAAACCACAGCTGTAATCTGAACCCAAAAATAACCACCTTTCTTTTTAAGTATCCTAAAATCATATGGAGGAATATTTTCACCTTTTAATCTGCGAACGTGATTACTGACAACCATTTCACGATCATCCGGATGAATAAATTCAGTAAATGGATTGGAAGTTAATTCTTTTTCCAAAAAACCAGAAATTTCCATAGTCCTTGGATTTGTCATAACGATCTTGCCATCCTGCACAACCAAAATAATTTCAGTAGCATTTTTAATTACACTTTCATATTTTTCCTCGATTATCTTCTCATTGGTAATGTCCAAAAACACTCCTTGTAAATACAATAATTTTTTCTTATCGAATACGCCCCTTCCTTTTTCATAAATCCACCTAGATTTCCCTTTAAAATCAATGATTCTGTACTGAATTACATAAAATTCTTTTTTTAGAACAGCCTTTCGAACCTTTTCTTCTACCATTTCACGATCATTCGGATGAATAATACTGGCATAAGAACGAACCTTATTATCTATAAAATCAGAAGGTAGATATCCAGTAAGATCCTCAATGCCATCACTTATATAACTCATAGTCCAGTTTTTATCATTAGCACACTTATAAACTGCACCAGGTAAATTGTCCACAAGAGATTTATATTGTTCCTGACTTTCCTTAACAACGATTTCAGCTTCTTTGATCTTAGTTATATTTCTGCAGATCATATGAACCTGAACAACCTTACCCTTGTCATCTTTAATTGGAGAAAATGTCCTTAAAATATATTTAGGTTTTTCATCTTTCTTTTGAATAATAAATTGATCGGTTACTGATTCACCTTTTTTAGCCTTATTAAATGCTTTTAAGTTTTGCTGTCTATTTTCTTTGGCCATTATATTTAAAAACGACTTCCCATTTGCTGTATTAGGATCTTTCACCTCATGATTATGAATTGCCGCGTCATTCAAATACACTACATTACCATTTAGATCCAATATCTTCATGCAATCAGGAGTGTTTTCACTAACTACCTTATATTTTTCTTCCGCTCTTTGGATATCAGTTAGATCTCTTAAAACACCATGAACAGTTATTTCACCATTTTCACCAATAATACGAGCACCAAAATCTTCAACCACTACATAATCTCCATTTTTTTTCTTGAGACGAAATTGGGTTGGAAATTCTCTACCGGTTTTAAGAGTTTCCTCAAAATCTTTAATAACTTTTCCTAGATCTTTGGGATGAACAAAATAGGACAAACTCTTTCCAATTATTTCTTCTGCCTTATAACCATAATCTTGCACATTAGGAGTAACAAATGTCATAACCCCATTTTGATCGGCAACATAGACAATATCTTTTAGTGTATTAACAAGACTTTTATATTTTTCTTCCGCTTTCTTCTTTTCTGTTATATCTACAAGAGCCCCAGTTATTCCAATCACCTTACCAGATTCGTCTTTTATAGGAGACTCATGAACTTCAACAAGAATATGACTCCCATTTTTATGTTTCAATTCTAACAAATAGGGCTTTTGTCTTTCACCGGTTTTTAAAGCCTTAACAGTAAGTTTCAATCCAATTTTATTAATAGGGTTGTTGGTTGTAAGCTTTGTCCATTTAACCAGCATCTCACTAGGAGTATAACCAAGCATTTTTTTTGACTGAGGACTTGAATAAGAAAGAACATGTTTTGTATCGTGGATATAAAACAATTGATTACTATGAATTATAATATTGTTATATCTACTCTCACTTTCTTTTAAAGATTCTTCTGCCTGCTTTCTTTCGGTTAAGTCAAGATCAATACAAAACATTTCCAGCTCTTTGTTTTTATTTTTTACAACAACATGAGTGGAATAAACATCAACAAATGAACCATCTTTTTTAAGCAACCGAACTTCACCTGCTGGTAAAAATTCTCCCGATTTTTTAGCCTTTTTTCCTGCCTGAAGTCCTTTTTTATAAAGAGGCATAATATCACGAGGAATAATAAGGCTCCCAAGATTCTTACCAATAGCCTCTTTTTCCGTGTATCCATAAGCTCCTGCACTTTTATTTACTTTTAATGCTTCATTGATTTTTCTGGATTCAGTTATATCAAGACCTGAACTTAACGTACCAATAATTTTTCTTTTACCATCTCTAAGAAGATCATTATGCCAAGAAATAATTTTTTCTTCACCATTTTTCGTAATTATTAAATTTTCATAATATTCTACAATTTTTAATTTGTTGGATACATTTAATCTATGAATTTTTTTTATTTCATCTCTTAAATCAAGTGGAACAAAATTATCAAACCAATTCTTGCCAAGCATTTCTTTTTTCGAATAACCCAATATTTTACAGCCATATTTATTTATAGTTGTAACATTCCCATCCTTATCCAAAGTTACTATAATAACCCCCACAACATCAAGAATTTGTTTAGGAGCAATTTTTTGCTTTCCTTTTTGCATGGTATTTTATTTTTACTTTCTATTAGCCCTCATTTTATCACAAAAAATGGTGAACATGAAATAAATTGTATGTCAAAGAACTGATAAACTAATAAACTAATAAACATTGTTCATAAGTTCTTCAGTTTATCAGTTCTTCAGTAAAAAAATTACTCCTCAACCCCACCTACTTGAGCCAAAATCTCCCTCGCACGCTCTTTGATATGTGCAGCAATTGGCTGTGTTGCATTGTTTGCTTCCCACGCTTCAGTTGCCTTATCTATTGCATTATTTGCCCAAAGTGCAGAGTTTTCGTTATCACCTTGTACGCCTAGTATGAAGGAGTCTACAAGATAGTCATAAGATTTGGCAATTTTTGCAGCACCTAATACAACCGCATTTTCCGGCATATTTTTATAAGCCTGTTGAGTAATATCTACGGCAAGTTCAGAAGCTCCTTTTGCAAGGGCAACCTGATTAGCTGCAATATAAACTTCTATTTGAGCCATCTCTGCTTCAGCCCTGTCTAGCAAAAATTGAGTGTCACCACCATTACGAATAATGGAAAGTAAGTACATCATATTTGCTACCTCACCACGATTTAGTATTTTTCCAGCATCTACATTTCCTGCTGAATCTCTTTCTAAAATACCAAGCGCAGCTGCATAATTTAAGTAAGGAGCGAACCAATCATTAAGGGAAACATTTGGTATAACCGCTGTTTCTGAAAACATTGAAACATCTATTTCATTGGCAGCCAAAAGCATTTTTATAAATTCAGCCAAATTTACTTCTCTGGCAGGAGCAAAAGTTCCGTCTGTATCGTTTCCTTTTACAAAACCAAGTGTTCTACCTTTTAATACGTATTTTGCGAACCATTGATCCTCACTTACATCAGGGAAATGTGGTTGAAACTCTTCATCTGCCTCAATACCTGACCCGCTTAGGATTATTTTCAAAACTTCCGCTCTATTAATAGGGTTTTCCGGCTTAAAAGTACCATCACCGTAACCACCAATAACGCCGGATTCATTCAAAAAATTAATTGCTACATAATGCTTATGTGCACGTGATACATCGCTAAAACCAGTCGCAACAGCAGTAATACCAGAAGCCGTAGAATTTGTTGTTTGTGCGAAGGTCGGAGTCACTAATACGGAAAAAAACATAACCAAGCTAATCGAGGCACCAACCAATCTACTTAATTGTTTTTTGTTTGTTATCATTTTTTTTATTTTAAGAGTTTTTGCTATAGTGCATTTTACCATATGGATTAAAAAAGTACAAAATCAAAAAGACTCGACATAATCGAGTCTTTGTTATTATTTGGAAATCAATTCAGTATTATTTGTTGTATCTGGCAAAATGAGCAAAGGCTTTGTTTGCAGCAGCCATTCTATGTACATCTTCACGCTTTTTAAATGCGCTACCTGTTTCATTACTTGCATCTGTGATCTCTTGAGCAAGGTTTTCAGCCATAGTTTTACCTTTTTTACCGCGACATGCGCCGATAATCCAACGCATACTTAAAGCGAGTTGTCTTTTTGGCTTAACCTCAACAGGAATTTGATATACAGATCCGCCCACACGACGTGCGCGCACCTCCATATTTGGTATTACGTTTTTAATTGCTTTTTCAAAGACTTCTTCAGGATTTTTAACCCCTTGGTCTCTTAGGATTTTCATTGCATCAGCAAAAATCTTTCTTGAAATTGATTTCTTTCCGGCTAACATCATACAATTAATGAATTTCTCTTGTAATTGTGATGACCCGGCTGGTACATGTTGTGTTGTCTTTTGAGTCATTGTTTAAAAATGAAAAATGTTAAATGAAAATTGATAAATAATATATATTATTCCTTAGGTTTCTTAGCTCCATAACGGCTTCTTCCCTGTTTTCTATTCTGAACACCTTGGCAATCAAGTACACCACGTGTTATGTGATAACGAACACCAGGTAAATCTTTTACTCTGCCACCATAGATTGTTACCACAGAGTGCTCTTGTAAATTGTGACCTTCACCCATTATGTAAGCATTAACTTCTTCTCCGTTGGTTAAACGAACACGAGCAACCTTACGTAAAGCAGAGTTCGGCTTTTTAGGTGTCATAGTTGTAACCCTTACACAAACACCTCTCTTTTGTGGGCATCCTTTACTTAAGGTAACACCCTTGTTTCTTAAGGTATTAAAAGTAAATAAAAGTGCAGGAGCTTTACTCTTCTTTTTTGGAGTTCTTCTGGAATTGCGAACCAATTGATTAATTGTAGGCATAATATATTTTGATTACAAAATTGAAGATTACAAAATTACAAAATTAATGATGTTATTACTTAACGTTACGCTATCTATATAAATAATTTTGAATTTTGTAATAGCAAAGCGTTTGTAATTTTGTAATAAAAATTTATTTTTCGTTTTTATTTTCTTCTAAGCTGTCTTTATAAACTTGACCAGCGGGGATGAGTTTACCAATAATCACATTTTCTTTCAAGCCCTTTAAATTATCCACTTTTTTAGTAGTGGAAGCTTCGACAAGTACTCGAATGGTTTCCTGGAAAGATGCGGCTGAAAGCCAGCTATTTGTTGTGATAGCCACACGTGATATACCCATAAGCAAACGGTCACCATGAACTTGGCGTTTTTTACTTTTGACTAGCTCTTCATTAACTCGATCGTGATGACCAACATTAACAAGCTCACCTGTTAAAAAATCACTATCGCCAGGATTCACTACACGCAACTTAGAGCACATCTGTTTAACAATAATTTCAATATGCTTATCATTAATTGTCTGACCTTGAGAGGCGTAAATATGCTGTACTTCAGTCATTATGTAACGCTGAGTATTGTAAACATCAGTCGCAGACATCAGATCTTGTAAATTAAGATGTCCTCTGTGAAGAGGTGTTCCTCTTGCAACCAAATCACCATTTTTCACAAGTAGATTTTCACGAGAATTAAAGGAATATTCCTTAATCTGCTTAGATGTATGCCTGACAATAATTTTTTCAGCAGATGTTTCTTTAATTTTACCATCCTCAATAGCCTTAAGGGTCTGCTTATCAGTTTTAGATTTTGCAATAACTTGTTTAGCCTTAACCTTATCGCCTTTTTTAACAGTTAATTCAAATTCGGAAGGAATTGTATATTCATCTTCAGCTAAATCTTCAGCTGAAATAGTTAATTCCATTTGATCTTTTTTGTGCTTAACGCTGACACGACCACTAATATCGGCAAGTATAGCCGGAGATTTTGGGCTGCGAGCTTCAAATAGTTCTTCTACACGTGTAAGACCTTGAGTAATATCAGATCCTTCCGCTACACCACCCATGTGGAATGTACGCATAGTAAGCTGTGTACCAGGCTCACCAATACTTTGAGCTGCAATAATACCGGCTGCGGTACCCAGTTCCACAATATGATTCGTACCTAGGTCAAAACCATAACACTGTTGGCAAATTCCATTTTCAGTCTTGCAGGTCATGATTGAGCGAACTTTTACCTCTTCAACCTGAGCCTCTTTTACAAGCGCATTGATTCTATTGTCTATTTGCTCATTCTTATCAGCAATAACTTCACCTGTTTTAGGATGAACAATAGGGGCAGCTAGGGTTCTTCCAAAAATACGTTTTTCAAAACCCTCACCGATACGGCTACTTTCCTCGCGAGTTATTAGATGTTCGTGATTATAGCCACAATCAGCTTCCTTAATAACAATATCTTGTACAGCATCAACCAAACGACGAGTTAGGTAACCGGCTTCAGCAGTTTTAAGCGCAGTATCTGACTTACCTTTACGTCCACCATGCGTAGCAATAAAGTACTCAAGAATGGAGAAGCCTCCTTTTAGATTAGACTTGATAGGAAGTTCAATAGTACGTCCACTCGGATTAGCCACAAGTCCTTTCATACCACACATCTGTGTAATTTGACCCCAGTTACCACGAGCACCCGAATCAATCATATAATAGATATTGTTTTCAGGATTAGTTTTGAACTTCTCAACCATCTTGACGGTTACATCATTTTTTAGGGATGACCATAAGCGAATCGCATGATTATAACGCTCCTCTTCTGTAATCCAACCTTTCCAATATTGATTGTTGATTTTGCGTACGGTTTCATCTGCCTCAACAATCATCTCTTCGCGCTCTTCAGGCACTGTCATATCAAAAACGGAAATTGTAAGACCTGATTTAGTGGCAAATTTGAATCCAATACGCTTAAACTCATCAGCAAGTTTTGCTGTAGCCTCAGGGCTTACCTCATCTAAGGTACGAGCCAAAAGCTTTTTGAGACTACCCTTTCCAACAGTTTCATTAACATAACCAAGTTCATCAGGAAGAAATGAATTAAAGATCATTCTACCCACTGTTGTTTCAGTAATCTTACCATCTACACGAGCTTTTATAAGAGCATGAAGATCAACATATTTCATACGATACGCGTTGATAGCTTCACTTATATCAGAGAAAGCCATTCCTTCGCCTTTTTTACCTTTAAATGCTTGTGTTAAAAAGTAAACTCCAAGCACCATATCTTGAGAAGGTGTGATAATCGGTTCACCAGCAGAAGGTTTAAGTAAGTTTGTTGTAGCAAGCATTAATTCGCGTGCTTCCTCCTGAGCCTTGTCAGAAAGAGGTAAGTGAACAGCCATCTGATCTCCATCAAAATCCGCATTAAACGCAGCACATACAAGCGGATGAATTTGAATAGCTTTACCTTCGATAAGTACAGGTTGAAAAGCCTGAATACCAAGGCGGTGAAGCGTCGGAGCACGATTTAGAAGCACAAGACGCTTTTTTGTTTCATTTTCTACAATATCCCACACATCTTTCTTACCTGAATCTATTAAACGTTCAGCACCTTTAACATTGTGTGCAAGCTCTTGGCGAATTAACTCACCAATTACAAATGGTTTAAAAAGTTTAAGAGCCATCTCTTTTGGGAGACCGCATTCATGTAGTTTTAATTGAGGGCCAACCACAATTACAGAACGACCGGAGTAATCCACACGTTTACCAAGTAAATTTTGGCGGAAACGACCTTGTTTACCCTTAAGCATATCAGAAAGTGAACGAAGTTTTCTCTTATCACCTGCTGTAAACACAGCACGACCTGCACGTGCAGCATTATTAAATAGGGTATCAACAGCTTCTTGAAGCATGCGCTTTTCATTTCGGCAAATTACCTCAGGGGCTCCGATAGCCATCAATCTTTTTAAGCGATTGTTACGATTAATAACACGACGGTATAGGTCATTCAAGTCACTCGCAGCAAATCTTCCACCATCTAACTGCACCATTGGACGAAGGTCTGGTGGTATAACCGGAAGTTCTTTAACAACCATCCACTCAGGCTGGATTTGGGCCTTCTGAAGAGCGGATGCAAGTCTGATACGTCGCATTATCTTCTTGTGGCGCTGACCAGTACTATTTTTACGTTCCTCATCTAATTTTTTAATAAATTCAACAAAATCAATATTCTCCAAAATTTTACGTACAGATTCTGCACCAGTGCCAGCAGTAAATACATGACCAAATTTCATAGAAAGTTCCCGGTATTCCATTTCACCAATCACTTTAGCAATAGCAAGTGATTCTAAATCTTCTTTAGCCTGTTGATGTTGGATATCAAGTTCTTCAATTTTTTGAGCATAATCATCTTCTACCCTTACAATATCTTCAACTGTTTCCCCCTCAGCTAATTCATCAGCTGTCTCTTCCTCATTTTTTTTCTTAAGTTTTTTATCACGTTTTTTAAGTTTAAAATCGGTAGATTTGGACTTAAATTCCTCTTGTAATTGTTTTTTAAAGTTCTGGTATTCCTTATCCAAATTTTCTAAGGCCTCCTTCTTTCCGTCTTCATCAACACTAATAATAACGTAAGCAGCAAAATATATAACTTGTTCAATTCCCTTAATAGGAAGATCAAGGAGTAGCCCAATACGACTTGGTGTGGAACGTAAAAACCAAATGTGTGTAACTGGAACAGCAAGGCTAATATGCCCCATACGCTAACGACGTACAATGCTACGAGTTACTTCAACTCCACATTTTTCACAAACTACACCTTTATAACGTATTCTCTTATATTTTCCACAATAGCACTCCCAGTTCTTTGTTGGACCAAAAATCTTTTCACAGAAAAGTCCATCTCTCTCAGGTTTTTGTGTACGATAGTTAATCGTTTCCGGCTTTGTAACTTCACCATGAGACCAGCTCAGAATTGTTTCTGGACTAGCTACTGAAAGACTGATTGAGTTGAAATCTTCATGTCTTCTAGGACCTTTTGGTTGTTGAGCCATACTTTTTAAAATTAAAAATTGTTATAATTGATAGCTGATCTGCCGATCAGCTAATTGGCTGATATTTATTTTTCTTATTCAGCTATTTCTTTTGCAGGATCGCCGAAGTCAGCACTTGGATCAAACATATTATCATCCTCCATAGGTACAACCTGCTCACCATCTTTAGGGATGAATTCACTGAAATCATCGGTATCACCTGAACCACGCTTATCAAGCATAATCATATCTGTTGCAACAATCTCGGTTCTAAAAATTTTAACTCCTTCTGGAGAATCCCAAGAGCGGGTTTTTAGATAACCTTCTATATAGATTAATTTACCTTTTTTAAGGTACTGACTACATATCTCAGCAAGTTTTCCCCATGCAGCAATATTATGATATTCAGCAAGAGACTTCTTGTCTTCCGTGCGAGTTACCCATTCACGATTGGTAGCCATACCAAAAGTAACGATAGATTGACCGCCTGTGGTCTGTTTTAGTTCAGGGTCACGAGTTAAATTTCCGATCAAAATTACTTTATTTACGCTTCTCATAATTCTTATAAATTAAATGTTAATTTGTTAATTGTTAGATTGAAAATCTGAGTTCTAAGTTCTGAGTTCTAAGTTCTGAGTTCTGAGATCTGAGTTCTGAGATCTGAGCTCTGAGATCTGAGTTCTGAGCTCTGAGATATTATTTGTTTTTCTTATCTTCAGATCCTTTAACCTCATCCTCTAAAGCTTCAATTTCTTCTTGGGTTATTATTCCTTCGCTTGCATCATGTTCCATTGTCTGAGTTTCCATTTCTTCAACTGCATCCATTTCACCAATATTTTCTCCTTCCAGCTCTTTCTCTATTGCCTCCTCAGATTCCTTAACAACTGCCTGTTCATCAAGCTCATGAATACGATCAGATATAGGGATAACCATTTCCTCATCACCTTTTTCAATAACATCTTCAACTTGAACAATTTCTATTCCATCCTTGGTTAGATTAACCAAACCTACATCCAAACAAAGGCTTTTAAGCTCTTTAACAAGAACATTGAAGGACTCCGGAACACTTGGTGTACGAATTGCCTCACCTTTTACAATGGATTCGTAAGCCTTAGCACGTCCGATAACATCATCGGATTTTATTGTTAACATTTCTTGTAATGTATATGCAGCACCATAAGCTTCAAGTGCCCACACCTCCATTTCTCCGAAACGCTGACCACCATGTTGAGCCTTACCACCAAGAGGTTGTTGTGTAACAAGAGAGTAAGGACCAACGGAACGTGCATGTAATTTATCTTCAACTAAATGGAGTAGCTTAAGCATATATACCATTCCAACTACTGTTGGATAATGGAAAGGTTCACCAGTACGTCCATCGTATAATTGAATTTTTCCATTTTCGGGCAATTCTGCCTCTTTCATTAATTCAGAAATTTGATCAATATGCATACCATTAAGAGCTGGTGTTGCGGCCTTAAATCCTAATATATCAGCAGCCCATCCTAAATGAGTTTCAAGAATTTGACCGATATTCATACGACTGGATACACCAAGTGGATTTAAAATAATATCTACCGGAGTACCATCAGCAAGGAATGGCATGTCTTCAGAAGGTACGATTCTTGAAATCACACCTTTATTACCATGACGACCAGCCATCTTATCACCAACTTGAATTTTACGTGTTTGAGCTACATAAACTTTTATCTGACGAATAACACCTGTAGGAAGCTCATCACCTTCTTGACGGCTGAAAATTTGTACATCAACAACCTTACCTCCTTCACCACCAGGAAGACGGAGAGATGTATCTTTTACATCTTTTGCCTTATCACCGAAAATTGCCTGAAGTAATCTTTCTTCAGCAGTAAGTTCAGTTTCACCTTTTGGTGTAATTTTACCAACGAGAATGTCTCCTTCGTGAACGGTCGCACCAATACGAACAATACCGTCAACGTCTAAATCTTTTAATCTAGTTTCACCTACATTAGGTATATCACGTGTAACAATTTCAGACCCTAATTTAGTATCACGAACATCTATGGAAAATACTTCAATATGAATTGAGTCATACATTCCCTTTTTACGCACACGATCAGAAATAATAATCGCATCTTCATAGTTGTATCCACCCCATGGCATATATGCCACAAGCAGGTTACGACCAAGAGCAAGCTCACCACCATCAACTGCAGCACCATTAATTAAGGTATCTCCTTTCTTGAGCTTTTGTCCTTTTGTAACGGCAGGACGCATATGAATAGAGGTAGCCTGATTGGATCTATGAAAAGTGAGAATTGGATATTGTTCTTTCTTACCGTCATCATATTTAACGGTCAAACTGCTTGCATCAACATCAGTTACCGTACCTTTACTGCGAGCAACAATTGCCTGACCAGAACTTTCAGCGGTTAATGCCTCCATACCTGTACCAACAATAGGTGCCTCAGGTTGAATGAGAGAAACTGCCTGACGTTGCATGTTTGACCCCATAGAAGCACGAGTATTATCATCATGCTCAAGGAATGGAATAAGTGAAGTGGTAACTGAAACAATCTGCTTTGGAGAAACATCCATATGAGTCAAATCACGCACATGGACCAAGGCCGGTTCACCACGACGACGCGCAGCCACGCGAGATTTAGTGAATTGATTGCTATCGCCCAAATCAGCGCTCGCTTCAGCAATTATAAAATTCTTTTCTGCATCAGCATCATAATATCTTATATCATCAGTAACAAAAGCTCTCACTTTTAGCATATTTTGAGGACGATCTTGAATTTTTATTGATTTAATCTTCTTGTCTGCGGCAATCATTCTTGCAACCTCATCAGAAATAATTTCACCTTTTTTGAGAACAGCTCTTCTGCCTATTTTAACATCTTGCGCTGCTAACTTACCAATTAGCTGACGAACAATTGGATCGTTAATTGTTTCAGCTGGTGGGTTCTTAATAGCTTTTTTAACTTTTATAATTTGACTTGCCTGATCTTTGGTAATGGTATCTCCAACATGAGCAATAACTTTTCTACCATCTTTAATCTCCTCGTCGATTACAAGACCAACGACATCAGCAACTTTCGGTTCAATATAATGTTCTATCTTGCGATATGGAGTTTCAACGAAACCATATTGATTAACGCGCGCATAAGTTGCCAAATGAACTACAAGACCAATGTTTGGACCTTCCGGTGTAGCAATAGGACAAATACGACCATAGTGAGATGCGTGCACATCACGAACATCAAACGATGCACGTTCACGAGATAATCCACCAGGACCCATAGCAGAAATACGACGCTTGTGAGCAAGTTCAGAAAGTGGATTTGTCTGATCCATGAATTGTGAAAGCTGAGAACTCGCAAAAAATTCACGAAGTGCAGCAGTAATAGGACGACAGTTAATAAGTTGAGTTGGAGTAGCTGTCTCAAGATCCATAATTGTCATACGGTCTTTTGCAATACGATCAGTTCTAAGTAGACCCATGCGGAATTTGTTTTGCACCAATTCACCAACAGATCTAACACGACGATTACTCAAGTGATCAATATCATCTTCTTCACCTTCTCCATTATTTAATTCTATTAAATATTTAAGAATGTTTGTGAAATCTTCCAGTTGGAACACGCGATTCTTCATATCGGATGAAATACTTGTTCCAAATCTTTTATTTAACTTGTATCTCGCAATGAGACCCATATCATAACGCTTAAAATCGAAGAACAAACTTTCAATTAATTGCTTAGCATTTTCAGAAGTAGCAAGGTCGCCAGGGCGAATCTTTTTATAAATACCCTGATAAGCATCTTCAAGTGTTCTAGCGTTATCTTTTTCTAATGTGTTTTGAATGTAATCATTATTAAGATCAACATTCACATCCTTAAATGCATCAAGCATTTCATTATCCTTTTCATATCCAAAAATGCGAAGTAATTGAGTTATAGGAATCTTACGTTTTCTGTCGATTTTAACAGTTATTACACCTTTTTTATCAGTTTCCAATTCTAGCCATGCACCACGTTTTGGAATAATTTTTGCATTGTAGAATTTTGGTACAACTGGGTTTTTTGAATAAAAGACACCTGGACTACGAACAATCTGATTAACAACAACACGTTCTATACCATTTATAATAAAAGTTCCTTTTTCTGTCATAAGAGGGATTGAACCCAAAAACACATCCTGTTCTTTAATTTCACCTGTCTCCTTATTAATCAACTGAACATGTGCCTTTAAAGATGCTTCGTAAGTAAGATTTTTTCGCTTTGCGGTAAGTGGATCATGTTTAGGTTTATCAAGAGAATGACTCAAGAAATGAAGTTCCATCTTTTTGCTTGAAAAATCGGTAATAGGTGAAATTTCTTGAAGCAACTCTTTTAACCCCTCACTCAAAAACCACTCATAAGAATTCAATTGAATTTCTATTAATGGTGGTAAGCGAAAAGCGTCTGTTGTTTCAGTAAAATAATGACGTCCATTAATAATCTTAGTTGGATTCTTGGACAAAGTAGACGCAGTAGTTTTTTTAGCCATAATTGAAAAGAATTGTGATTAAATTAAAGGCTTGCTAAAGAGATCTTAGACAAGTCCAATCAACCACAACACAATCGTAAGGACGCTGAA
>JAHIYT010000036.1 GCA_018814945.1 Patescibacteria group bacterium | reverse complement strand
TCCAATGTTCATGGATGATGGCCTTATCGACGGTTATGTAAATTCAGTTCAATCATTCATCACCGTATTGGAATGGGCTAGAAAAAATAGAGTAAAAAGGGTGCTTTATGCTTCTACTTCTTCACTTTATGGCAACAACCCATTACCACTTGTAGAAACTCAAGAAGTGACTCCGATTAATCATTACGCGGTTACAAAAAGAACTTATGAATACAGCGCAAAATGCTACAACAAGGTTTATCCGGAAATGGATATTATTGGATTTAGATTTATGAGTGTATACGGACCAAACGAGGAGGCAAAAGGAAAGTTTGCAAACTTGATCAGCCAATTTTGTTGGGATTTTGCAAGAAAGAGAGTGCCTGTTATATATGGTGATGGATCTCAGACTCGCGACTTCACCAATGTAAGAGATGTTGTGCAGGGCTTAACGCTAGCAATCGAAACTAATAAGAAGTTAGGAGCTGATGTCTTTAATATAGGTACTGGTTATTCTGTTTCTGTAAAAGAGATTGCAAATGCACTAGAAAAAGCATTTGATAATGGAATTCAGGCTAAGCATATTCCAAACCCTGTTAAAGAAGATTACGTACAAGGACAACACGCCGATATTTCAAAAATCAAAGAAGTTTTGGGCTACGAACCAAAAGTGAAACTGGAAGATGGAATCAGAGAACAGGTTGAAAATTTGCGAATGGAACGCATTCGTGCAACAAGTTCAGACGAATTGAGATAAAAAATTCAAATTCCAAACAAATTTACTCCTCTCTCGGCCTTCGGCCACCCTCTCCTCCACTGAGGAGAGGGGCTGGGGGTGAGGAGTAAATTTGAAATTGTTACTGAATATTTTATTGGCTCCACAACTGGCTCCCCGATCGGCTCCACAACTGGCTCTTCCACAGTCCACCTTTTTTTGCTAAATTAAACTCGTATAATTTTATTTAAAAATTCAAAATTCAAAATTCAAAATTATCACAATCATAAGGTAAGCTTGAAAATATAAATAATTTTGTAATTTTGTAATCTTGTAATTTTGTAATCAAAAACATTATGACTTTAATAGTAGTAATCATTGTGGCCCTCATTTTATTTGTAATAATGATGTACAACGGAATGATCAAGTTACGCAATCGCGTAAAAGAAGCTTGGTCTGATATAGATGTGCAATTAAAACGCAGATATAACTTAATTCCTAACATCGTGGAAAGCGTAAAAGGTTATGCTGCGCACGAGGAAGGAGTATTTACAAAAGTAACAGAAGCTCGTAGCAATGCTATCAACGCAACCAACGTAAAAGACCAAGGTAATGCTGAAAACATGTTAAGTGGTGCCTTGAAATCTTTGTTTGCTATCGCTGAAAACTATCCTGACTTGAAGGCCAATGAGAACTTCCTTCAGCTTCAAAATGAGCTTGTAGATACCGAGGATAAAATCCAATCTGCACGCCGTTTTTATAATAGCGTAACTCGTGATTTTAATACTAAAATTCAACAATTCCCAAATAGCATAATTGCTAACATATTCAAATTCCAAGAAGAAGAATTTTTCGAAATTCAGGATGAGGAACAGAAAGAGAATGTTGAAGTTTCGTTTAGTAAAAAAGAAGCTCCAGCAAAACCTGCTGCACCAACCCCAACGCCAGAACCTACACCTGTTGCAACTCCTGAGGCACCAGCTGAGGAAGCCGCTCCAGCAGAACCTACACCAGCGGAGCCTGACGAAGCTGAAAGCGAAGTCCAGGCCGAACCAGAAGCTCCACCAGTTGATCATCCTGACCAGACGACCTTACCAAATATGGAAGGAGGGAGAAAAGAAGACACTCCACAAGCCTAATAAACCCAAACGGACGGACATTTAATATGCCGTCCGTTTTATTAAAAATTTAAAATTTAAAATTAATTAATATGTTGGTAGACACAAAAGAAATGTTTAAAAACGCTTATGATGGTGGTTACGCTATCGGAGCTTTTAATGTAAATAATATGGAAATCATTCAGGGGATTATAGCTGGATGTGCTGAAAAAAAATCTCCTGTAATTATTCAGGTTTCAGCAGGAGCAAGAAAATATGCTAATCCAATCTATCTTCGCAAATTAATTGAAGCAGCTATTGAAGAACACCCGGAAGTACCGATTGCAATGCACTTAGACCACGGTGCTGATGCTGATATTTGCAGACAATGTGTAGATAGTGGATTTACGTCTGTAATGATCGATGGATCTCATCATGATTTTGAAGAAAATATAAGACTTACAAAAGAAGTTGTGGAATATGCTCATGCACATGGTGTTGTTGTAGAGGCAGAACTTGGAAAGCTAGAGGGTGTAGAAGACGATGTAAAAGTTGCATCAGGAGAAGGGTCTTATACAGACCCAGATCAAGCGGTAGAATTTGTAGAAAGAACTGGATGTGATTCATTGGCTATCGCTATTGGAACTAGCCATGGTGCTTTTAAATTCTCAGGTGATCCTCAGTTAGATTTTGAAAGATTGGACATAATAACAAAGAAATTGGCAGGATTCCCACTTGTACTACATGGTGCATCAACCGTAATTCCAGAGTTTGTAGAAAAATGTAATCAGTACGGTGGAAACATACCTGGTGCAAAAGGCGTACCGGAAGATATGATTTCTCAAGCTACGAAATCTGGGGTTTGTAAGGTTAATATCGACACAGACCTTCGTCTGGCAATGACAGCTATGATCAGAAAAGAACTTGCTGAAAATCCGGCAAATTTCGACCCAAGAGGATACCTAAAGCCAGCTCGTGCAGCCATTCAGGAAATGGTAATGCATAAACTAGACATTCTTGGTAATGTAAATCATCTATAAGTTGATATTTCTAATCGGATCTGAGATCTGAGATCTGAAATGTAAAATTATTTACTAACCCTCCCATATTATGAAAGTTGGACTCAATGGTTACGGTCGTATCGGCCGCAACGTACACCGCATTTTATTGGACCATCCGAATATTGAGGTGGTTGCGATTAATGCAAGATCAGAAGATAACGCCATGCGTGCTCATCTTCTTAAATATGATTCCCTGCACGGGAAAATAAAAAATGAAGTTAAGCCCAACGGTGACAAAATTACTGTTGATGGCAAAGATGTAAGATGTTTTTCCATCAAAGATGCATCGGAAATTCCCTGGTCAGATGCTGGCGTTGACCTTGTACTTGAATGTACAGGTAAAGCAAAAACTTATGACATTGCGGCAAGACATTTGGCAGGTGGAGTAAAAAAGGTTTTGGTTTCTGCGCCAATGAAAGATGACACACCTACTTTTGTTATCGGTGTTAATGAAAAAGATTTAACATCTGATATTAATGTTCTTTCTAATGCAAGTTGTACAACCAACTGTATTGCGCCACCGCTAAAACTAATACATGAAAAATGGGGCATAAAAAATGCTTCCGTTTCCTCAATACATTCATTCACTCATTCACAGAATCTTCTGGATAATTCCGGTAAAGATTTAAGAAGATGTCGTAGTGCCGTGCAATCTGTTATTCCTACAACAACAGGAGCCGTTAAAGCCACAGCGCAGGTAATACCCGCACTAAAAGGAAAAATGGATGGTATGGCCTATCGTGTTCCAATAGCTACAAGTTCTATCTGTGACATTGTTTTACATCTGGAAAAACCGACTACAAATGATGAAATCAATGATTATTTTCGTGGCATTGCTCGCGATCCTTATTACGATCCAATCATAGATGTAAGCGATGAGCCACTTGTTTCAATAGATTACAAAACTAACCCACATTCTTGTATACTAGACTTAGGCTTAACTCAAGTAACTGGAGACGGTACATATGTAAAACTATTTGCATGGTACGACAAT
>JAHIYT010000035.1 GCA_018814945.1 Patescibacteria group bacterium | reverse complement strand
TCCAGCAAAATGGATAGCTGTGGTTGATGGTTTCATGTCTGACAATTTTCTTTTCGTCTTTTAATTTTTTGATAATGAGAGGGTTTGCTTCGTAAACGTTGACCCCCTCATATTCTTTTACTTCGCTATTAAATTTACACTCTGCATCTAATGGATAAACAGCTTCAATATCCAGAGCTTTCAAAGTAGCCATATCGTCTTCGCCAAATGGAGCCATGTGAACGAGGCCTGTACCGTCTTCTAACGTTACAAAGTTACCGAGAGTTACAGTGAATGCTCTTGGTTCGGGTTTATCTTTGTAATATGGCATTAGTGGTTTATATTTCATTCCGTCCATTTCTTTACCTAAAAATTCTTCTTCTATTACATATTCATCGGGATTTTTGTAGTAATTAGAAATGCGATCAAGAGCCATGATATATTTTTCACCATTTGAATCTTTTATCCTCGCATAGGTTAGTTCCGGTCCCACCGCAATTGCCAAATTGCTTGGCAGAGTCCAAGGAGTAGTTGTCCAAGCAAGTAGATAAACACCGGGGCTACTTTCAAGCTCAAACTTTGCAGTAAGAGCTGGGTCTTGCTTGTCTTGGTAACCTTGGTTGGTTTCAAAATTGGATAGTGGCGTAGCACATCTAGGACAGTATGGAACTACCTTATGCCCTTCATAGATTCTATCCTTATCCCATAGACTCTTAAACACCCACCAGATTGATTCCATGTACTCTGGGTTCATGGTTTTATAGTCATTTTCCATATCAATCCATCTACCCATTCTTTCAACAACCTTTTTCCATTCTTCTGTGTAACGTAAAACCACAGAGCGACAAGATTCATTAAATTTATCAATTCCGTATTCTTCAATATCAGTTTTACTACCAAGATTAAGTTCTTTTTCAACAATGTTTTCTACAGGTAAGCCATGACAGTCCCATCCCCAGTTACGCTCGATTCTATAACCCTGCATAGTCCAGTATCTTGGAACTACATCTTTTAAAGTTCCAGCAAGCAAGTGACCATAGTGGGGGAGTCCTGTTGCAAATGGAGGTCCATCGTAAAATACATAGTCTTTAGGTTTATTTTCACCTGCAGGTTTTTCAATTGATTTTTTAAACGTGTCATTTTCCTTCCAATATTGGATTATTGCCTCTTCCATCTTTGGAAATGATTGTTTTGGATTTACTTTTTGGAACATATTTTGATTTATATAAAAACACTCTAATAAATTGAGTGTCTCGGGTCCTTCGACTATGCTCAGGACGGTACCACCTAGACATTTACTTAATTTTATTTTTTATAACGAAGTGAGATCTCCGAGCCGTTCTACTTGTCTGTGGACTTTCTTCGGCTAGCTCGTCTTGTGATCCTGGCCTACGTAGCCGAACTACTTCGGCGGAGTATGCTAGCAAGACTAAAAACGCTTTGAATTCAGTTTAAGACAAGGCAGTTAAAAGCGCAATATAAACTTCTATTCTCTAACCTCTACAACATCATTACCTTCAATCTTAAATATTTGGATTCCCCCACAAATAAGGGCTTCGATTGAATCTCTTTTTCTATAATCTGTATCGAAGAATACTTTTTTTACATTTCCTAAATTAATCAACCTTTTTGCACAAGCCATGCATGGTAAATGGGTAACAAAAACATATTTTTCTACGTATCGAGGAGAATCACAGTTGATAACAGCGTTTTCTTCTGAATGCAGACATCCGCAATTTCCCGCTTCGTCCCTGTCACATCCATTGCGCAAGCCTGAAGCATTTCCGTTATAGCCCACTGCAAGAACTTTTCTGAAGTCAGTTGTTGTAATTACGGTTCCTACATTTAATCTATGACATGAAGATCTTTCTGAAATTGCCTTTGCAAAGTTCATATATACAGACTCAAAACTTGGACGTTCTTTTTTTGGATTCATAACATATTTAATTTACAGTTTTAAATTTACAATTCACAAACAAATTCCAAAATTACAATGTTTTAAAAATTAAAATTGTAAAATGTAAATTTATTTAGTTATTTGATTATATAGTTTTAAAAATT
>JAHIYT010000034.1 GCA_018814945.1 Patescibacteria group bacterium | reverse complement strand
TCAGAGAAATTGACGACTTGCTTCCTCCAATCCAGTACGGTTAAGCCTGTAGCTATGACATCACCTTTTGGTGTAGATTTTTTGCCATATCTAATCCGAAAAGGATTATACTGTTGAATATTAAAATTTGTTCCGATTAAATCTTCGATCATAGTATGTACGTCGGTACTTTCAATAAATTCATATCTTACCCCTATAGATTTTGCATACAACCTCATAAGATCAGCACTGAATCCTGAATATTTACTGCTTTTTTTCTTATCAGGAGCAATGACGAAATTGCCATATGGTGCGCCTATATGACGTAAAATACCTCGGCTTTTAATTTCGTCTAGATCTTGGGCCATAGCTATGACGGGAAAGAGAATTAAGAATATGAATAGAGCCTTTATCATAACATCACCTTTAAGAAAAATATCCGGTTACACTTTCTTTAATAACAAACTTTGTGTCTCAGACTTTAAGTCAAATGGAACTGTAGCGTTGCTATCACCAAAGATACCTTTCACTTCAAATCCAATTCTCTTTGCTATTTCAATGATGAGAGGCAAATGCACCTCACAGACTCTGTATACTTCCTCTTCTTTCCTGTCACCCATTTCTAAATTATACGTAAATAGCTTGATTAGAGAACCGTCTGAATCGTCTACTTTACTGCTTACCCTTAATGTGCATGTTAACTCGCCACTATCAACATCAAACGTTAATCTTCTATAATAACCATCTTTAGGATTTCCAGGAACATACGACTCTATAAAAAATAAACCTCCTATAACCAAAGAATTATAAACCCGTACTAACAATTGCTGAATTACATCTGAACCTTTAAAGAAACTCATGCAATGAGCAACACATGTAGCAACTTTAAATCGTTTGGCAAAGTTCATGTCTAATGCATTTGCTTCAATTAATTCATAATTAGGAAGACCCTTGCTTTATAAATAATTGCGAGCCTCTGCAAGCATTTCTGGATCGCTGTCAATGCCAACAGCTTTAATACCTTGATCGAGAGGAAAAGTAAGTACTCTTCCGGGCCCACAACACAGATCCAGAAATTGATCTCTAGGATTGCACATATTGCTTAAACTGTTTAAGATTAAATTATCGCCAAGATTATTAACAAACATCGTATTATAGTATTGTACAAATAATCTCATATTAAATGCCTCCTATCATTTCATCCTGGAAAGTTGGTAACCATATCAGACAACCGTCAAGTATCATTACAATACCTTTATCGATGAGATTACTTATCTCAGCCTTGTAATTAGAATATTTTCCAAGCTCAGTTTGTCTATCTCTGTCAATGACAATCTGTTTTGCAACTTCAAGATCTCTTCCTTTCAAAGTATATTCTCGACAATCTTGAGAACGCATATCACATATCGTCAACTTGTTGTCTGTTTTATCTACATATAGCTGTGGTTTGGAATTGCTTTCCCATAGATTGCACCAATGAGACACCAGGAGATCTAATTCTCCATGAGCTTTCTTCAATTCGCAACTCACCTCATAAGGATTCTCAAACTCATATGAGAGGTTTTGATAATTCCAATCCTCTGGATACAAATAACTCAATCTCGAATCAGGGATGAGTCTTATAGGTGACACTTCATTTTGAGACTTCACAATTTTATTAAGAATAGGAGATCCTCTGTGAAATTGTACATATAATAATCGTGCAGGTGGAGGTAAATGATAAATCTTTGGGATAATCTTTGCAATATTATAGACCCACTCTATTTGTTCTCCTGGATGTCCAACCAAGATATTCCAACTAACTTCTATGTTATATACTTTAGACCAATACAAACAACGCAAAACATCTTTGGCAGTGATGCCTTTCCTCATTAGTCTAAGTATATTGGAATCTAAACTCTCTAAACCTGGTTGTATAATTCTAACATTCGCGTCATCTAACATTCTGAATGAACTTTGTTTTCTAGGAGCTCTTAGCTGATGAAATATTACATATTTTTCATCGGATCTTGACAGTAATTTCAGAAGGCCCTTGTCACTGTAAAAATCACTAGGGTCAATAGCATCAATAAAGTTAAAGTATTTAGATTTATATCTTTTTGAGAGTATTCTCATTTCCCTAACAATATCTGCTGGGGTTCGTTGAAAATTTTTTTGTTCATCATCACCACAACCGCCACAAAATGAACACCTGCTCTTTTCTGCCCACCAACAGCCTCTTCCGCCCATTATCGGAATGATTCTGCCTACATTTTGAAAATCAGATTTTTTCTCAGAGTCTATTTTCTTACATTCATTGAAGTAAGTATCATAGTGCGGAATTAGGAGATCATCGAGATAGATTTCGCTCCCAGACAAATCAAGAACCTTTGTTCTTGTCGCATTGTTGACAATATCCAATAAAGCTTTTTCACCCTGCCCGAGAATAATATGATCAATAAAAGGACATTTCTCTATAATCTCATTTGCAAAAGATGGAAATAGTTCCGCCCCTCCAAATACCACAATGATATTTGGGTTTTTCTGTTTAATTTTTTTCGCAAGC
>JAHIYT010000033.1 GCA_018814945.1 Patescibacteria group bacterium | reverse complement strand
TATCGAGACGATTTCGGATTTCTATTGTTACTTTGTTGCCATCAACTTTGCGGATAATCCCAGCAAAACAGTAGTTATCGTTATAATTACCCCGGTCTTCGTAATTTTGCCCTTCAGCACCTGGCTTGCCATACCAAAATCCTGTGAAATACCCACGAGTATTTATTGATTCAATGAGATCTAGAATTTCGGGGGTTGGTGGTTTACCCTCCATGGTGAGGTCAAGTGCTTCGCGATAAGCGCGACTGGCGATTGCAACATAGTATTCGGTTTTGTGGCGACCTTCTATTTTTAGTGAATCGAGACCTGCGTCGATGAGATCTTTGAGATGCTCAATCATGCTCATATCTTTTGAGCTCATGATATACGTACCATTTTCGTCTTCTTCGATTGGTATATATTGACCAGGGCGTTCTTCTTCTTCCATGTGTAGTTTATATTTCCAACGACAGCTGTGAGCACACATTCCTTCATTTGCACATCTGGATGCCATAAAGCTGGAAAGAAGACAACGGCCGGAATAAGCCATGCACATTGCACCGTGCACAAAACCTTCTATTTCAACATCTATACCATCTTTTTTGAGTTGCTTGCGAATTTGTTTAAGTTCTCTAAGGCTTACTTCACGACCAAGAACCACCCGAGTAATACCTTGCTTTGCCCAGTATTCAATTGCAGCGGAGTTGAGGGTATTGGCTTGAGTACTTACGTGAATCTCAAGCCACGGGGTTTTTTGTTGTAGTATAGAAATTACTCCGACGTCTGAAGCTAGAATTCCATCCGGATCCAAACCTTTTGCGTGTAATTCAGTAAGACGTTCAATTTCCTTATCTAAAAAATTCAATTTATATTCATGAGCATGAACGTTCATCGTAAGGTAGATTTTTTTGCCTAATTTATTTTTCAGCTTAAGAGCTTCTTCTAAGACATCACCACCTTCATCGTCGATTTTCATTCTCATTCCCATTGTTTTCAGACCCATATAGCAAGCATCTGCTCCATATTGAAATGCGAGCTTGAGTTTTTCAAAGGTTCCGGCCGGTGCGAGAATTTCGGGTTTATTCATAATTAGTAGAGAGCCTACCTATTTTAGGACATTTCTTGCTATAATCAAAGTATGGAAAATACTTGGTTTACATTTGATCGAGGGAAACAAGAGATAATCGTTAAAATTAACGGTAAAAACTTGGTAATTAATAAAGATAATGTAGATATTTCTTACTTTTCCGGTGGTCCTGGTGGGCAAAATGTTAATAGAAATCTGAAAGGTGTTCAACTTATTTTCCGTATTCCAGATGAATTTAGGCGTGAGCCTCAAAAGACTCAGCAACTTGTTACAAGAGTAATGGGCAAAAGGAGTTTGCATCACAATACCGAAGAAGCATTTCAGCAATTGGCGAATAAAGCACATCATTATTTTTACATTCCGACTATAAGAAAAGAGACAGGAATTCCTAGAAGATCGAAAGAAAAGCGTATTCAGGACAAAAAAATGCAAGGTCAGAAAAAAGAAAATAGAAAGAAAATTGACTATTAATTTACAATTTACAATTTTCAATTCTAAAATAATGTGTAGAATGGTTCAATGTGAGTAAGTTTAAAAATTGTAAATTTAAAATTGTAAATTATGAGAGTTATTGCATTTTAAGACTTCATCAGACGCTTTCATTCTGGGGAAGAATTTGTTGTTTTTGATACGGAAACTACTGGTTTAAATACTTATCACGACGATATTATTGAAGTTGGTGCTTCTATTTGGAAGAAGAATGGTCAGCTAGAGACTTTTGAAGAACTTATCTGGACTCATCCAAATAAATTAACTGCGGAGGCGCAAGAAATTCATGGAATTACACCAGAAGAGGTAGATAAAGCACGTAAACCGAATGAGGTTTTTGGAGATTTTATAGACTTCTGCGGGGATAGGGTTATGGTTGCTCACAATATTAAGTTCGATTTTCCAATGTTAAATTCGAATTTGGTAAGAGGTGGTATGAAGCCTTACCAGAATGATGAGGTTGCATGTAGTTTAATATACGCAAAAGAACAACAGTTACCTGGAAAATTGATTGATTTGGCTCGGCATTATAAGGTTAATTTGGAGTCAGATAATTTACATAGAGCAATGTACGATGTTAATGTGTTATTGGAAGTTTTGAATAAAATTATGAAGGAAAATGAGCCGGATGAGATGCAGTATTCTTTGATTTTATAATCCAATTGAGGGACATGTTGAGGGACCAGTCGTGGATTCCACAATTGGTCCAACCATTGGTCCCTCTATCGGAAATGATAGTATGAAATTAAGCTTAGGTTACATCACCGTTCCTACCAAAAAAGAGGCTAAAGATATAGTCTTGGAGTTATTGGAGTCCGGACTCATAGCTTGTGCAAATATTATCTCTGGTGTGGAAAGTTACTTTGTTTGGGATGAAGAAATAGCTAAAGCTAATGAATATATTATTATTTTTAAGACACGCGTAAAAAACGAAGGGAAGATTATTAGAATTGTTCGTGATATGCATTCTTACGAATGTCCTTGTATTGTTTTTACATCGTTGGATGATGGTAACCCTGAGTTTTTGAAGTGGGTGGATAGATCTTGTTAATTTTCAATTTACAGTTTTCAATTTTCATTTTGCCTATTTTATGGTATAAAGTAGTTCGCTCTTTGAAACCGTGGGGATGTATTTGGTTTTGACATTGATGACTCAAGTCACTTAATTGCAATTCAGGCATCGCGCTGTCTGCCTGCTAATTAGTCCAGCGCGCTATAAGTGCTAATACTTATAAATCTTTGAGTGCAAGTAAAGCTCCTGCACGTGCTTTTGTACCTGCATTTGCTTATGCTTAAACTCATTACGGTTACCAATTTGTAACCTCGTTCTACAAGGCGACACCTGCTGACCTTGTAGGGCGTAATTTAGCAGGTTAAGCATTTACTCTGCAAACGGAGGAGTAGATGCCGACAATTTCTCCGAATAAGCGAAAGTGCTTTTGTTTGTTTCTATACTTTCGTCGAAAACCACCAAACAAACTAAAATTGTAGACGTTCTTTGGCTTCATCTTTGGACCCCGGTTCGACTCCGGGCATCTCCACCAACTAAACACCACGATAATCATCTGGTTCTAAATCTGTGGCCGGCTGTTTTTTAAGTGAAGAAGTAATTGAGCTACCACCGCGTTTTACAACTGCATATCCACCGGTGATAGTTGCACCGAGAACTATACCCTCAAGTATCCCTTGAGCATTTGGTTTTTCGGCGTAACTGATAATTGCACCAATTATAATTGCTATGCTTGGAGAAAATTTGGATGGAACTCCATATTGTTTAATTGCTTCTGTAATACCGATTATCGCGGCAATTTTATATTCATCATTCATATTATTTAATTTACAATTTACAGTTTTCAATTTACAAATAATTTTTAAAATCCTAATGTTTTAAAATTGTAAATTTAAAATTGAAAATTATTCAGGTTCGTTTTGGATTAAATTATATAAACGGTAGAATTTTACAGCGTCCCGGATGTCGTCTTGGTTTCGGATTTCGAAGAGACGGTGCTTTAGTACAAACGACACTGCATCGGTTGCCCAAATTGGAACCATAACCTCTTCTTCTGGAATTGGTGCAGAAATTTCTTCGATTGCCGGAGAGATGCTTGGTATTCTAGGTAGTTTTCGGAAGCTAGCAAGTTCTGCAAAGAGCCATTCTTTTGTAATTGCCCACCCTGGGCAGGATTTAGGTGAAGCATCCCGATGAAACAGAATGTCTTTATTTTCCAAGTGAAGATAGAACATTAGAGCTTTGATAGTGCCAAGGGCGTTGTACTTAGTTTTGCCTTCCCATTTTTCATTGTCGTAATCACCAACGATTTCGATGCCGATGCTTAGGTGATTAAGAGCGCCGGCATGAATGCCATCCTTTCTCATTGGTGAAAAAAGCCAAATACCATCTTCTGCGACGAAGATGTGGGGACCAGCTGACCAGCCTTTTCCTTCATAGTAACTTTTCAGACCGTTAATTGATATCTGCCCCTGCCACTGCTCTTTTGTTGGACGCCAGGTGTGATGAATGACCAGTTTATTAGCAGGCTGGGCACCAAAGTAGTAACTACTTAAGTAATCTTCAAATTCGTGGAGATCTAGTTTTCTGTTTATTATTTCCATAATTTAAATAAGGGGATCATTTTGACAGAAAATAGGAAAATTTACAAATAATGATATAATCAAGTAAATAAAATTTAATTTTACAATTATGTTTGGATGGCTAAAAAATCTATTTAAAAAAGAAAAAACAACTACCAAGAAGATTAAAATTATTTCCGGAATAGTTTCATTCGGATATATTTTTGGCCTTGGATATTTAGGCAGTTCTGATCCTGGTGAGTGGTATAGGGCTTTAATAAAGCCGGAACTTACTCCACCAAGTTATGTTTTTCCAATTGTATGGGCGATATTATTCTTTTTAATTGGACTTGCCGGTTACTATGTGTGGAATTTTTATGAGTCTGATTTTAAGAGGAAATTGTTCGGAACTTTGTACCTAATGAATGGAATTTTTGTATATTTGTGGTCGTATTTCTTTTTTGGAATGCATGATATGAATTCCGCTTTATACACAATTATCGGAATAATTATCGTTGCGGAATTGATGATACTTTCTGCATTTGGCACCAATAAAAAATCAGCATACATGTTAATCCCATATTTGTTATGGGTACTTTTCGCAACTTATTTGAATGTGGCAATTATTGCACTAAATTCCTAGGCAAACTTATTGTAAAGCCATCCCATTAGGTATAGCCCAATAAATCCATCAACAAATCCCCATGGAAGTGCGAGGAATGCTCCTGTCCATGTTGATTCAATTCCTACATAGACACTGCTCATGACATTTACAAAAGCTCCGCCCCAGTCAGCGTACATAGAAATAACTACAACTAAAAACATAGCTACAGCCCAAATAATACCAAAGGCAAGGCCCAGGGCGGTTGCATTAAGTTTTTTCATGATTTTTTTGTTAGAATATATTTGTTACTAATCATTATAGCAGAGTGAAGCGAGAATCTAAAATCTTCGGGAAGACCGTAGTGCTGAATATGAGAAATGAAGGCGATTATGCAATTGCGAATGAGCTGTTTTTAGATCACCAATATAGGTTTTGTGATGAAGCTATTAAAAATGCAAAGGATTGTGTGATTGATATTGGAGGACATCTTGGGTTTTTTAGTTTGTATGCATCGCTATTAAATTCGGACGTGCCTATTTATGCATTCGAACCACATATTGGTAATTATGAAATTCTGAAGCAGAATTTAAAAGAGAATAGAATTAGGAATATTTTCTCAAGACAACTCGCCGTGAGTGATAAGGCTGGTCAGGCAAAGTTGGAGATAAGTAAGGAGGATTTAAATCACTCGCTTGTAGATGTTTTGGAGCCTACTGGAAATACTCAGGACGTTCAGACAACGACTTTAGAAAGGATATTCACAAAGAACAATATTGGACATTGTGACCTTATAAAAATAGACTGTGAGGGGGCTGAATTTGCGCTTCTTTATGCTACTCCTGCATCTATCTTGGACAGGGTGTCAAATATATTTTTGGAGTATCATGATTGGGTAAAAGGGGCAGATAGTAATGAGTTAAAACAGTATTTGGAAGCTAAGGGATTTAAGGTTGAAAAGTATCCCAATAATAAAATAAAGGAGTTGGGGTTTTTGTGGTGTAGAAAATAATCGTACAACAATTCTTGTACGGATAATTTGTATCTTGTTTGCCCTCGCCGGGCAGGCGATTCTTTTTGTAGTCAAAAAG
>JAHIYT010000032.1 GCA_018814945.1 Patescibacteria group bacterium | reverse complement strand
CAAACCCACTTGTTGGCAAAAATGATGATGGCTCTCCTGAATGTTCAATTCAAGCAAGAATTGAAGAAAGAGTAGTTATTACAGATCCACAACCAGGTTGGATAGTAAGTAAATTAGAAGTAAGAGGTATTGCACCAAGTGATAGTAAATCTGTGAGTGCAGTTGCATTTAGTGCTGATTACAGAAACTTAAGTCCTGTAATTACTACTCTTGAAACTTTAGTTGCAAATCAAGATACAAATCTTGTTGAGACTTTAGAATCTCAAATTACACCACTTGAATCTTTCCTATATACTTATTCATTATATGAATATGATGATTTGAGTGCTGTAGTTGCCAGCCTAAATGCTGAACTTGTAGTCCTTATGGAATCAGAAAATCAAGAGGTAACTGAAGGTGAAGAGCCTACCACCTATGATTATTCTAACTTGAGTTCTATTCTTGAAAACTTAAAAGGAATGCTTCAGGAACCTATTAGTGTTGGTTCAACTAGTGACTTAGGTGAATCTAGCACAGGAGCTCAAAGCTTTTATTTAGATTCTGATGCAGAACTTGTAGATAATAAATTATATGACTTAGTTGCTATCGCTGTAGTAGGTGGTGGTAATACAAAATCGTCTGCACCTGTAAGATTCAGTGTGGATAGCTCACTTAATGTTGGAAAACCAATTCCACGTTCTATTGGCGGAGAAGTTATTGCCGGCGCTCTAGCGCTTGATAACCTATTTATAAATGGAGTGCTTGCAGAAGATGGAGTAATTGAAATTACCGATGATCGCCCAACTGTAAGTGGTGATTCTGAATACGGAGCACAAGTATTTGCGGTTTGGGAATCTGTAGTTCTTGCTTCGTCTGTTATTTCTGACTCTGAAGAAGGTGCGTTTGATATACAAGCTCCTAAGAATTTAGGAATAGATGAAAGCCATAAGGTTACACTTTATGCGGTGAAGGCAGATGGTGACGACAAATTACGTTCTGAGAGCATTGATGTACATTTTAGAATCAAAGGGGAAGCATTCCCATGGACAATTGTTTATTGGGTAATTGGTATTTTACTTGTTCTTGCAATTCTTGTTTACGCTCTACGTAAGAGGCTAAAGAAGAGAGGAGAAATGCCAACTGAAGAAACTGCTGAAGAAGAAATAGCTGAAATTGAAAAGGCTTATGAAGCTATGGAAGAAACAACTCCTGAAGCTCCAGTTGCTGAACCAATGGTGGAACCTACACCGGAAGTACAGCCAGAAGCTCCGGCTCCAGTTGAGCCAGTTGCAGAACCTCAACCAGAAGCTCCAGTAGCTGAGCCTACTCCAGAACTTACTCCGGAACCAGCTGCAGAAATGCCAGCTGCTACAGAAGTAGCTCATGAGGAAGCTGTGGCTATGGAAGAAGAGGTTAAGGTAGAAGAGCCGGTTGTTGAAACTACTCCAGAAGCTCCAGTTGTAGAACCAATGGTGGAACCTCAACCAGAAGTTGCTCCAGAAAATCCTGTAGAACCAGAAGGTCCTGCGTCAGAAGAGCATCAATCTATGGAAAATGAGCTTAACGAAGCATTTGGGAGTGAAGAAAATAAAGAAATGTAATTATTTCTAATAAAGTTGTCAAAAAACCCCGCTTGGCGGGGTTTTTTTAATGTCTAATGTTATAATGTCTAATGTATAATTTTTTAATTAGACATCAGACATTACACATTTTTATAGTATCTTCATATAGATCATAAATAAGTTTAAATGAAAATAGCACTTAAGATGACCGGCTGTAAAAATAATCGCTACGAACTAGATCAGATACTTCGTTGGGCTATTGGTAATCAGATTCCAGTTGTAAAGGAGGAGGATGCAGACTATTGCATTATAAATACCTGCACTGTTACTCACGTAGCGGACAAGAAGTCTCGTCAGATGGTTAGGCGGACAAAAAATAATAACAAGGAGCTGAAGACTATTGTTTTTGGTTGTGGAGCGAGAATGCAAAGGGAGGATTTTGAGAAAATTATGGAGGTGGATTATTTATTACCAGATATGCAATCGGTGATTGAGTTTTTGGAAGAGAATTTAGACATCTGTAGGGGTGGTGACGTTAACGCGCCTACAGGTGACGAACGTTCTCGTGTGCTTACCCAAGTTCAGGATGGTTGTGATAACTATTGTACATATTGTATTATCGCTGCTGCCCGTGGCAAATCTCAGAGTAGAGAATTTGAGGATATTATTGATGAAATAAACGAACATTATAAAAATGGCTATAATGAAGTTGTGCTCACCGGAATAAATATTGGGGCATATGGTGCAAGTTCTACTAAAAAACCTGAGGAAAGTAGGTTTGCAGAGCTTTTGGAGCTTATTTTAGAGAAAACTGATATACCTAGAATACGAATAAGCTCACTTGGGCCGGAATATTTTAGTGAGGACTTGTTTGAAGTTTTGCAGAATCCTAGAATTTGTAGACATATACATTTATCTATTCAATCCTGCTCGGACACAGTTTTGGAACGAATGAAACGTAATTATACTGTGAAAGACGTTGAGAATGTGATTAAGAGATTGAAAAAAGATATTCCAGGTGTTGCTATTACAACCGACATTATTGTTGGCTTTCCGGAGGAAACGGAGAAAGAATTTAAGGAAACTATGGATTTTGTAAAGAAGAATCCACTCGCAAAGGCGCATGTATTCCCTTACTCGATTAGAAAGAACACACTGGCTGCACAAATGGAACAAGTTGATGATGATACAAAGAAAAAAAGGGCTAAGGAATTACAGAAGCTCGCTGATAAACAAAGAAAAGATTTTATTAAATCACAAATTGGTAAGAAAATTTCTGTTTTATGGGAAAATAATGACGAAGGTTTAACTGATAACTATATAAGAGTAAAAAATACTCAGGATAAAGAACCTTTTTCGGAAAGTGCTACGGGATTAACGAAAGAAAATGTATTGGAATAATTTTGGTTTCATCATAGATAGCTCCTTTGTAGCGTGGATAGGCTTTGCCCGTGGATAGCTCGTACCTCGCGTGGACCTATTTTATTGTATATTAGGTTTAATTCAAAATAAAAAACCACGCCGAAGCCTATCCACATCCGTAGGCGAAAAATTATCTAGGCAATCTTCACTTGAATCCTTTCATCTACTTTTGTTTGAAGGGTGTTTTCTACGAACATAAGTGTGCCGGTTTCTGCCATTGGACAGCCTACGCAGGCACCTTGGTAATTTATGTAAACAGTAAAACCATCTATATCTTCAACTTCAAGTCCCCCCTCGTGCATAGCTAAAGCGGAATATACTTCCTCTTCGAGAGCTTTATGCACAAGTTTAATTTTCTTGTTTTTAGAGAGTTTATCGAAATTAATTTTCTTTTTAGGCATTTTTTTAATTACAAGATTACAAGATTACAAGATTAATTTTGAATTTTCAATTTTGTAATTTTGTAATAGCAAAGCGCTGTTATCATTTATTCACACTTGGTATTCGTATAATTAATCCATTCCGGTACTACCACTCCTGCGTCTGAGCTAAAGCTACCTGTTAAAGACAGACCGAAGATATCAAGTAAATCACTTAATGATATCTGGCCTTCTTCAATATCCATAGCCTCTTGGATTCCCCAGTGTTCCTGGAGAGTGATAACATCAAGAAGATTAATACCTGTGAAGCCGTCGATATTTACATCACCCCATTGTTCAGGATTGTTTCTAAGTAAATTACCCCAGGCTATTAAGTCATCCTTATTAATTTCATCATCTTTTTCATCGAAGTTACCGTATTTGAATTTACTAAATTCTAAGGCGACATCAGCTATATAACCTCCACTAGTAAGTTCTGCATTATTTATTTCAAGTGATGCTGTTTTAGGCAAAAAGTATTGCACATCAGCAAGTCCAACTTTTATTGTGTATTCAGTGCCTGCTGCCAGTTTCCCAATTTGATGAATAACTTCACCAAATATATTAGTGTGTACAATTTCATCTCTTCCGCCAGTGCCAATTTGCCTAATTAATTCTTCACCTTCATAAATTTCAATTGTAATATTGGCCGCATGACTTGCATCCCTAAAATAGTTTTCACTAATTTGAAGAATTAATGTTTTCTCATCCTCAGTTAACTCATCGATATCGTTTTTATTGAGTAGGCTTTCGCTTAATTCAAGCTCGCTGATACTAGCTAAAACATATGCTTCCGTTGAGATTTCTTCAAACAAATCTCCAATTACTTGGTATACAAATTCATTCACAATGTCTTCTGTAGTCAAATCACTTTCGCCACCACTTTGATTCAAATTGAGCATTATCATTAAAGGGGTAACTATATCTCCTCTTTTCTCTATAATCTTGTTTCTGAGAGAAGTGTTACCTTCTGTGAAACATTCAACCAAGTAATTTAGCGTACTGTCACTGGTTCTTCTTGATTGAAAATCATCTCTTGCGTCATCGCAAATCTGCTGCATAAAATCTGTAATGATGGGCTCCATAAATTCATCTGCAATTTCATCTATATCTATAGCAAAACTACCGATAATACTGCTGTCCACACTTGACTCAGTAAGCAACATCAAAGGAACGACAATACCAACTTGCCCTTCCTCTATTTTACTCCTAAGAGCTTCATTCTCTCTCCCATAACATTCCAAAATGTAATCGAGTATATTTTCTTCAGTTCTTTCACCCTCAAATTTAACCCTAGCCTCTTCACATAAATCAGCTGTAGATCCGTTTGTTTCGATTAAATCATGGACTTTATCCATAATTAATTCATCGTATGATCTTTTTACTTTGATTTTAAGATCAAAATTTACGTCTATTTCAGTGCCCTGGGGTACTATAGGATTAATTTGTGCTTTTCCGGTTGATCCGGTTTCACTTCCGCAACTCGTTTCATTAACAAGATAATAATTGTAGTACTTTACTCTGCCCGTTGTATTTTTTGGGATGGTTCTGTCTACAAAACTTGTGTTATATGAATTTTCTTCTGTATGTATTAATTTTCCATCTCTGTATATTTTAACAACACCTTCTGTTTCTACATCAATGAAATATCCTTTGTAATAATCTGTAAATGGTGTTTTTGCACCACCTGCTTCTTTAAGTGTGCTTTCTAAACTCAATAAATCATCGGCAAATTTAGAAGCAATACCATTTATAGTAGCCTTATACATATCATTATTTTTCATATCATTGATAATGCTAAGCATTGCTTCTGCCTGCGGATCATTACAATTACAGTCTGTAAGATCACCTAGTTTCATAGTATTAAGTTTCTTGTAGTAGTAATCACTCAAATTTGCATTATCCAAAATCATATCCCTTACGTGAGATGTGAATATACCTTTTGGCTTATTAATCCCAATTGTTTGTTTCTTTTTTATATAATCCAAGAGTATTACCATCTTTGTATCTGAATTTAGATTCTGAACATTTGCCCAATCTATTTTTACTACTGGCTTACCACCAATAATACTAACCGGTAACTTGTTAGGGATGTTTAGTTTAACCGGATTAGATACACATGGTTTTTCTGGCTGTGCGCTACTACCAGTTGAACAACTACCACCTGTAGATTCAACTGCACCAGCTTCAAGAGGGCCACTTGGCCTCACAGCACCAAGTGCGTCGGTACTAGGTGTTTCGGCTGCGATATCACAGGTTTGATAGTTTGCTACTTCCGCAGTTTTTATTGAGAAATCGCCGCCGCCAACATTTGTATAAGGATCGGTGGCTGCAATAAAGTTATTACCTCCATGGTCAACTGCATTTTGATTAATTAGAGTGCCTACAGCTGCTACTGCATTAATATTGTTACCTACTACATCGTAGTAATACTTATTTGCAGCACCATTGCTGTTGTAAACTAAATTTTGCTTAACTATTGTGTTCTGTGGTGCACTTAGTGGCGTAAAGTCGTATGCAGAAATAACAGCAATATCTCCTATTTCTAGTGCCGCAGTGGTAATTGGGTCGTTTCTATCAAAAATACTAAAGGAGGTACAGTTATCATAAAAGGAATTGTTTACTATTTGTGCTCCAAGTGATCCGGCAACTAATACTCCTCCACATACATCAATTACCCCTACCCCATAAAAGCCGAAGTCGTTTCCATTTGCTGTACCAGCGTTATTAATAAATCCGTTGTTGTAGACTTTATTATTTATACCACCTCCCAGCCCAACTCCTACTGCCATGCCTATGAACCCACTATTTCTTACAGTAAGATTTTCACCTCCAATGAATGCCACTCCTGGCACTGTTGTATCACCTGTATAAATAAAGCCATCAAGTGTAATATTACTTCCTGTAATTAAATGACTTCCCATAATAATTGCAGGACTTGCAGGTACCCATTGCTGAACGGTAATGTCTACAGAACCTGGATACACTCTGTCTGGTCCAGCCTGCATAAATATATATTCCTGACTTATACTAGTACCATCTACGAGAATTGTTACATCGTTATGTGGTGGAAGTACAATGGCTGGCCCAACTTCAGTTGCGAGAGTCTGTATTGAATCACATGGATCTCCACTTGAGAGTCCGCAATCAGCTCCACTTCCTCCACTATAATTAACGTAGAATGTGTCCGGCAAACAATAAGGATCTTCGTTTCCTGGGACAAGGTCGATATATGTATCGCCATCATCATCTAATCCATTTGTACAATTTTCAAATGTTATACTGATTGGGTTGGCCATACCAGGTAATGAGGATGATGTCACCAACGTAGCTCCATCGGTTACCAACTGGTCTAATATTGTCTTCTTTTCATTATAATCGGTTAAATCTGCAGGAGCTTCATAGTCGTTGAATGCGATATCGATAGTATTTCCGCTTGCAAAAGCTGCATTGTCATCAAGTGGAGTGATGTCAGATATACCGTTGTGTCTTAATCTAATATTAACTAGATTTGTTAAGTTTTTAAATGGGGTTACATTGGTAATATCTAAATTATCTAAGTAAAGATCTGTTAGTGCTACCAAATTAGTTATTGGGCTGAAGTCTATAATTGTATTTTCATTTAATGGAATAACGAATGTGAAGTCATTACCAACATTTAGATATTTCAATGTGGTAAGGCCAGATAAGGGGCTGATATCTGTTATTAAGTTATTGCGAATATCGAGGGAAGTTAACCCACGGGTAGTTGATAACGGGCTGATATCGGTAATACTGGATGCCTTAATTGATAGTGTTGTTAAGTTGTTAAAAGTGCTCCAGTCTACCGTACTTATGTCGCTTATATTGTTGTAATGCAGATAATAATTATCGAGTAACTCCATTGTGTCATTTCCTATATAAAGCTCTGTTAAAGTACCCATTCCATCTAAAGGACTAATATCGGTGATACCATTATTGCTTAAATCTAAGACCGATAGCCTTTCGGGGTATGTTGGTCTTTCTAGCTGGATTTCACTAAGTGGTGTTAGATCGGTAATTTTGTTGCCTTGCAGATTTGCCGTTTGTAAGTTGAAGAGCCATTGAATTCCTTCGATACTTTCAATAATGCTATCATAAGAATTTACGTCATTTTCACAGTAAGTAGCATTAAGTGTAACTAAAGATTTTGTAGCGCCAACTAAAATAACGGGTGTGCCCGGTGCGATACTATTTCTTACACAATCAAAGAATCCTGTATCGGCAAAATCACTGCTGATGTCTGTTTGAGTAAAAAGAAAAGCATGTGCAGTTCCGCTATTGCTATCGTTTTTACCTATGATCAAATTTCCATTATCTACGGCAACGTCCCAACCAAGTTTGTGATTTGCATAACTGTTTAAGAGGGTTCCAAAGTTATCTCTTGAGTTCCATGCGCCACCACTTTCGTAAACCGCCATAATAGCCCCCTCATTGGAATTATAACCTGGTGCTCCGGCTACAGCTAACTCATCAGACATATCAACTGCATATCCAAAATTAATGTTATTCGCATTACCCATTTCATTAACCTGTATCTCTGTCCACCCAGGTGCCGCGTAGTCATAAATGTAAATCCTACCGTTGTCTGTATATGTGTTGTAGTCGTTATAAGGCGCGCCAACAATAAGATTGCTGCCATTAATTGATACATCATAACCATATTGATCACCGGCCGTTGCATCACTTGCAGTTGTTATTGAGTCCTCCGCCCAACTAGCCCCTGTTCTTTTGTAAGTATAAACAGCACCTGTATCTGCAGCACGCTGCATTGCACCTACAACCGCATATTCACCGGAAATATCTACAGAATATGCAAAACCTAGGCCAGCAGCACCGTCACTTGGAGTTAATGTGGCTTGCAATCCCCAGTTATCTGCACCACCTTCATCTTTATAGTAAACATAAGCTGATCCAACTCCTAACCAAACAAAATTACTTACAATTATGTAATCGCCATCAATTGCAACATGTGAACCAAAGTAATTTGTTCCTCCTGGGGTTAGAATTTCTTTTATCCTTCCCCAGTTATCCGTTCCCCCCTGATCTTTTTGAAAGATATGAATTGCTTCTCTTCCT
>JAHIYT010000031.1 GCA_018814945.1 Patescibacteria group bacterium | reverse complement strand
CACTCGTGAGACTTGACCGGCTCCAATCCCTAAAGTTATTTTATCCTTAACAGTAATTATAGCATTCGACTTAACGTGTTTTAAAACTTTCCACGCGAATAACATGTCGATTAATTCAGATGCCGTTGGTTGTTTCTCGGTTACGGTTTTTAATTGTTTTTCAGAGATGGTGCTTAAATCAGATTCTTGAACGAGTAGTCCACCATCAATATAGCGATATTCGATTTTGGGAGTTTTAGAAGTTATATGACCTATTTCCAGAACACGTAATTTTTTTTTATTCGATAATATTTCCAAAGCGGCGGAACCATAACTCGGCGCTATTACAATTTCAATAAAAACTTTATCGATCATTTCAGCAATCGTTTTAGTACAAGTCCGATTAAGAGCAATTATCCCGCCAAAAGCTGATTTTGAATCTGCATCAAAGGCATTTTTATAGGCATCTGTAATATCATCGCGGGAAGCAACACCACAAGGATTTCCATGCTTGACAACTACACAGGTAGGTTCAGAGAACTCTCTGAGGCAAGATAGTGCTGCGTCCGAATCTACTAAATTATTATAGGATAGTTTTTTACCTTGATGTATAGTTGCACTTAATATATTTTGTTCGTTATATATCGGAATTTTATACGCTGTTGCCTTTTGGTGCGGATTCTCACCGTATCGTAAATCGTACGACTTATTAAACGAAAGCGAGAAAGGGTCTGAAAATGGCTCATCTTTCATATAATTATGTATGATTGTATCATACTGAGCACAATGCCCAAAGGCTTTTGCCGAGAGCAGTTTACGCGTTTCGAAAGATAGGCCCCCCAAATCTTTAAGCTCATTAATAATTAATTCATAATCTGACGGGTCAACCAATACACCAAGCCAATCAATGTTTTTTGCTGCGCTACGAATCATAGTCGGACCGCCGATATCAATATTGTTGAGTGCCTCTTTGAGAGAAACATTGGGTTTGCTAATTGTATCAGTAAAAGGATAAAAATTACACACAACAAGATCAATCCATTTTATATTATGAGTTTTAGCCTCAGATTTGTGAATGTCGCGCAATCCTAAGATTCCACCTTCTATTTTGGGATTGATAGTTTTAATGCGTCCGTCCATAATCTCAGGAAAGCCAGTATAATCTGAAATGTCAATTACTTCAATTCCGGCTTTTCTAAGATGTTCAGCTGTGCCTCCGGTTGAAAGAATTTCAACACCATTGTCACTTAAATATTTTGCGAATTCAATAATACCCGTTTTATCATAAACAGAAATAAGTGCTAGTTTAATAGTTGTAGTTGTAACGGATTTATTCATATTAATTAATTTCTTTTTGAAATAATTTAATTGCATCTATGAAAGCAATTCCCTCTAAAGCTTGCACTTTCTTTTTCAGGGAATAAGATGTGTCATTTTTGTCAACAGAACATTTTTTCTGAATTAATATTGGACCATTATCTACTTTGTCGGTTACATAATGTATCGTACAGCCGGTTTCCGTGTCCTTGTTTTTAATTACTTCTTCATGTACGTTTGTATCCATTCCACCAGCGTATTTTGGTAATAAGGAAGGATGCACATTGAGAATACGATCTTTCCATTCTCGACAAAATTTTGCAGACAAAATACGCATAAATCCAATTAAAAGAATCAAATCAACTTCATAGACTTTTAATATTGCCGACATTTCACCGTCGAATTCATCACGATTTTTATCTAAATGTGAAACAAAAAAGTTAGGGATATTGTGATTTTCGGCACGTTCAAGAATGTAGGCATTTGAAGAATTACTTATAACCACTTCTATTGTAGCGTCTAACATTTTTTGGCCAATTGCATCTATTATGGCTTGTAAATCTGTGCCTTTGGTAGAGCCAAGCACACCGAGTTTTGTCGAAGTTGACATTAACCTCTCAAAGTCTTCATATGATTGATACGTTTCTGAACAAGTTCAATAGTTCCAATGTCTTTACGATGAAATAATGGGCCATCAATACGATTAATTTCATCTTCGGCAATTGCTTCGGCTACTTGTAATGTATCAGCAATTCCAACAACAGCAACTGTTCGTGATCCTGCCTCTAGCAGTACATCATTTTTCAAATCCACTGAAGCAAAGTACAATTGATCAGGATTTTTAATTTTAGAAACATCAATGTATTTGCCCTTAACTGGCGAATCGGGATATCCAAGCGGAACGGCGTATTTACACACGGAAGCTTTATTGCTAAATGTAACCTCGCATGTATTCAGAGATGAATTTGCTATACCAAGACAAATATCAATAAAGTCATTTTCCAATAACGATAAAACGTTCATTGCCTCAGGATCTCCGAAGCGCGCATTGTATTCAATTAGTTTGACACCATCTGCCGTAGCAATAAAACCTCCGTAAAGTATACCTTTGTAACCAACACCAAATTCTTTTTTTAATGCTTGCGCAGTTGCGATATTTATCGCTTTTGCTGATTCAATATCGCTATTTGTTAGAAAAGGTAAGGACTGATTTATATCATTGTAAGAACCCATTCCACCGGTATTAGGACCAGTATCATTTTCATAAGCACGTTTATGGTCTTGAACGGGTGGCATATGGATTAAGTGTTCACCGTCACAAAAGCT
>JAHIYT010000030.1 GCA_018814945.1 Patescibacteria group bacterium | reverse complement strand
ATCATTGAAAACAAATTTTTCGTGTACGGTCAATCGAATTATTTTCCCTGAAGGTGCGGTGACGTCACCGCGCCTTCAGGGTATTTATCAAAACAAATTGGATTTATTAAATTACCGAAATCAATTCACCAAAAAATATGGCGACAAACATTATTTACCCAATTTCCAATGGCAAAAATCATATCACGATCATTACATTCGAAATGAAAATGATTGGCAATGCCATATGGAATATATCGCATGCAACCCAATAAAACACGAATTACCTGATGACTGGGAATACGTTTTTACGAATGAAAAATATGGTGATTTGGTTGATGGGTGGTAATATTAAGCCATGTTCAAATTCCTCAAACAACTCAGGGAGCCGGGAAATTTTAAGACCTTGTTATTTCACTCATCTTGGTCGCTCACACTGACGGCCGGTATAAGCTATTCTTTTGGACTACTCCGAGATCGAATTTTTGCGCATGAATTTGGACTTTCACGGACTTTGGATATTTATAATGCAGCGTTTGTTATTCCGGATATGATGCTTGGTGTACTTGTGGGCACCGCACTTTCGGCTGCTTTTGTACCAATATTCACAAAACTTTATGACGAGAAAAAAGAACTTGGTTATAAATATGCGCATCAAATAATTTCGTGGGGAGTTGGAGTGATTTTAGTTGTAGGGCTTATTGTTGGAATATTTCTTCCCCACTTCGCTCACCTGCTTGTACCTGGTTTTGAAGGTGAGGATTTGCAAAAGTATATTTTGTTAACTAGGGTGATGCTTATTTCTCCAATTCTTTTCACATTAAGTAATGCGTACGGAAGAATTTTAATAAGTGTGAGGGAGTTTTTTTGGTGGGGGCTCTCGCCAGCTTTATATAATATTGGAATAATTTTTGGAGTTTTATTTTTAGTGCCAAAATTTGGAATTGTGGGCCTAGTTATGGGAACTCTGGCTGGTGTACTACTACATTTATTTAATAGACTAAGACCCCTCTTAACTAAAAAATATCACTTTAAGAATGATTTGGACTTTAGTTATTCACCGGAAATTAAGGAGACTATTAAGCTAATGCTTCCAAAAATGCTGCAGTATGGAATGTGGTTTGTAATGCTTCTTGCCTTTACCAGCATTGCTTCGGAATTACCCGAGGGAAGTGTTGCAGCCTACAATTATGCGAGGAATTTTCAAAGTTTGCCTGTGAGCCTGCTTGGAATTGCAATAGCAATGGCCATGTATCCAACACTTAGTCACGATGCCGGTAAGGGTAACTATGAAAAATTCAGGAGAGATTTTAGTAGGAATAGAACGAAGTCACTGGTTTATACCACGCTTGCAGCTATCGCTTTGGTGCTACTTAGTAAATTCGTAATCGGACTATTGTTGGGTGGCGGAGAGTTCGGACAATCAGATATAGATTTGCTTGCTGGAGTTTTAATTGTTTATTGTTTTGCAATTCCATTAGAAAGTATGATGCACGCTTATCACAGGGCTTTTTACTCACTCAAAAATACGATTATTCCCGCGTTTTTGCATACAGCTATAATAATTATTACGATATTTACTGCAAAAACGCTGGCACCGATTATTGGAGTATATGCAATTCCGGCTAGCTTTGGAGGGTGGTTATTTGTTCAGATTTTGGTTTTGGCGGTTGTCTATCCAGTACTTCTGAAAAAGCGAGAGTTAGAACTCTAAATCAACATCAGGCAGACATGAGGGTCTAATAACTTCAATAACTCTTATTCTAACGCCCTGCATTATTTTGTTGGCTTTTTCGACTGCTATTTGCAAATTTCTAACTTCTCCTCTTGCAATTTCCACTACCCATTCATGTTGTTCTGTATTTATTTCTTCCGGAGGTGATGTTAGTTCCATTAATATACCAGACATCTTTGCACCAGTTTCAATAGCTTTTTTAATACCTATATTCGATGATTCAAATTCAAGGATAACTCTGCTGGTTTTAACTGATTCTCCTGAGGACATTTTGAGGGTTTAATAATTTGGATATGATTCTAATCGATTCTTGGCTTAATTACAATAACTTTTTTCGCTCCCAAATTTATATCTTCATCATGCCATTCGTGCATTGCGGACATGAGAGTTTCGTACGGGTAGATGAAATTTTCTCCACGCTTTGTGCCGACGTCATTTGTTATAAAGTGCTCTTCATCATAGCCTTTTATAACCATCATATGGTAATAAGGGCCTTCCTCGGAATAGAATGGATTGCCTAGTTGGCGACCAGCAAAAGGTGCGATGATTGCATGACCTTGGGCTAGCTCATTTTTTAGATCTTCGATTGATGGATTTGAAATCAATTCGTAATCCGTAATTGATAATTCATAATTTGCAACCAACATTTCAGCAGTTTGACTGATATTTGTATGTTCGTACTGGCCGTAGTTCTCAATTTCCCAGTCGACTAATTTATAGACTTCTTCTTTAAATTTTTCTTTGGAGAGCGGTAGATCTGCTGTGTAGTAATAAGCCAAAATTACTGATGCTTCTTCGCAAGCTTCCTGCCATGGCATTCCCCAATCGGAATCTGGGGCTTGAGAGAAGAATGGAACATCCAAATTTATCTCAGATTTCTGATCTCGGATCTCGGATTGGATCTGAGTTCTGAGTTCTGAGTTCTGAGATATTCGTTCTTCGATAGTTGGTACATCACTTTTAAAATCTGCCTCGTTTGGTGTGCAGGCGGTTAGGAGTAAGAGTGCTGTGATTAATAAAACTTTCTTCATAGCGGACAAATTATACTTTCTCAAGCCAAAAACTCAAGTTTAATTATTTACAAGTAGGTGATTTTTTGCTATAATTATGAGATTT
>JAHIYT010000029.1 GCA_018814945.1 Patescibacteria group bacterium | reverse complement strand
TTCTTCAACAACTGGTTCATCAGCAGATACCTCCTCGACTGGAGCTTCTTCAACAACTGGTTCATCAGCAGATACCTCCTCAACTGGAGCTTGTTCTTCGGTTTTTTGCTCTTCAGCTTCTGGTTCAGCAGCAACCGGAGCAACAGGTTTCTCCTCCTCTTCTTTCTTCTTCTTTTTATCCTTCATTTCAACAATATAAGGTTCCATACCTTTAACACCATTACCCTTTAATAAGCGAGCAAGAGTGTTACTTGGTTGAGCACCTTTTTTAATCCACTCAAGGACTTTATCAGTGTCAACTTTAAGAGCGTCAACTGTAGAAAGAGGATCATAAGAACCAAGTTGATCTATATACTTACCTTGAGGAGCAGCAGTATGTTCTGCAACAACAATGCGATAATTAGGCCTTTTACTTCTGCCTAAACGCTGTAAACGAATTTTAAGCACATCTAGAATTTAAGGAATTAATAGCGTCACTGATTTATTAGTAACGACCGCTAGTCTAATTAAAAATTAGGTTATTGTCAAACTTTTTATTATAATCTTCCCCACGGATTTTTTTCCAAAATCATTTTGTAATTTTTTAAGTAAAGTGCTGTGGACATTCCACATTTCCTGACCCCATACGGCATTACCTACATTTACAGTAAGAAAGCCATTTACCAGCTTTGCCGCTCTCACATCTTCGGTTTCACATTTGAGCCATTTATACAGATATTCATTTGCTTTAAAAACCACCTCAGAAGCGTGAGCAGACTCCCCTATTTTATGCTTGTTCAAGCGTTTGCCAATGATATCTATCAGCTTATCCATTTTTATTAAGGATGGAATTATACATCTCTAAAACCTTTTTTGTCATCTTCACCCAACTAAATTCTTTCACTCTTTCAAATCCCTTATCAACTAAGCGCTGGCGAATTGTTGGGTCAGTAGCAATAAGTCTCATAGCTTTTTGTATATCCTCCAAATCGTATGGATCAAAAAAGAGTGCGTTTCCTTCGCCACAAATCTCTGGTGTAGCAGATTTATTTGAAGCTATAACCGGAGTGCCACATTGCATAGCTTCAAGTGGAGGTAGACCAAATCCTTCATAAAAAGACGGGAAAACATAAGACAAAGCATTTTTATAGAGTGCAAACAAATCCTCTTCTGCAACCAAGCCTACCAAATGAACTTCATCTTCGATTCCGAGTTCCTTCACGGTATCTGGAATTTCGTGATAGGTAGGATTATGAGGACCCGTAATAACCAAATTATATTGATTGCCAACGTCTTTATTAAAAGCGTAAAAAGCCTTAATCATCCCAACTAAATTTTTGTGATCACGCCACACACCTGTATACAAAAAATATGGCTTAGATAGGCCAAGCTTCTTCATTAGGTCAGGCCTTGGAGTTGGGTCGACATCACCGAATTTAGGATTCACACCATTGTATATAACCGAAATTTTTTCTTCTGGTGTCTTCAAAGCCTCGATTAAATCCTTTTTAGTATGATTTGAAACCGCAATAATTTTTTTCGCATTTTTGGTAACAGTTCGTACTACAACGTGATAAGCAAACCTTTGTAACAAATTGGTCATCTTTTTGCCCGGAAAAAATGAAAGAGTCAGATCATGAATAGTTACAATAAATGCACTACTATAAAGAATCGGTGCATTAAAGTGGGTAAAATGCATCATATCCAATTTTTCCTGATTAACTGTTTTTAAGAAACCAAATTGCTCACCAAAAGAATAATGTGGGTAATCAGCCAGAACTTTTTTGAATCTTTCGTTAGGTAGCTGGAATGAATCATAAGCATCTTTCCGCATAAACACAACAAATTCATGTTCTTTATCCATCTCTGCCAAATTTTGAATAAGCTCATATGTATATCGACCAATACCAGTAAAACTCACTCCATACATTCGGGCATCTATTCCTATTCTCATATTATTTAAAGCTAAATGATAAGGTCATTCTAACATAGGTAATTGGGGGATAAAAATACGTTTTTACAAGGACACAGAATCCAGGATACAAGACTCAGCTGTTTTCTGTATTCTGTGTCCTGTTTCCTTGTGTTTTAGCCGAAATTTTGCTATAATATAAGGAAGTCATAGAACCTATTTTTATGCCAGAACACCAGATACATCATGTCAGGCATCATGCGCGCAAACACCACGAAGCGCATCTGAGATTAAAAGATCTATTAAGCAGACCTTTTCACCAAGAAAAAGTTTGGCATATATTTTTAACTACATTCGTAATTACAATCGTTGCAGTAGCTGTGTTTTTGAATTTTGGAAATATTGTGGATGTCCTTACTCCAAATGCAGTAATGCCAATAGAGAAAGTTCAAGCTCATGGCTATCAAAGTGGTGCGCTTAGCAATTATAAAGTCGATGATCAGGCAACAGATAGATACAACAAATACATGGCTGTCCTTCCGGGAGATGGTCACCTTCTTGGCTTAGAAGTAACCGGAATGTTTGGAGAAGCAGAAGAAGAAAAAGAAGCTGAGGAAATAAAAAAAGTTGCGCTGGAGAACAGCATTTGGGTTACAAATACACTCAGCACTGGCCAGCATTTAACCAAAATGGAACAAAATAGAGCGAAGTCTCTTCAAAAGAGTATGTTAGCTACTTTCTATCTTGGTGAAAAAACAATTGATATAAATTCAACTTTGCAAACCGATTCACAAATCTTATCTCAAATAAACAACGCTCTTTCAGTAGATCTATTCCAATATCTCAATCAATCTGATAACAGGGCGGATACTTTGAGTAATTACATAAATTTACTTGAGATACTGCTTGAAAAAACAGACCAAAGAATCAGCGACCTGACATCAAAAGTCAATTTTTTAAACG
>JAHIYT010000028.1 GCA_018814945.1 Patescibacteria group bacterium | reverse complement strand
TCAACTGATTCCTCAGTAGCTTCTTCGGTGATCACTTCTTCTTCTGTAACCCATTCAGCATCTTCTTCAGCAGTTTCTTCTTCTACTGATTCTTCGACAATTTCCTCTTCTGCCACTTCTTCCTCGACAACTTCCTCTTCTTCAATTACTTCTTCATTTGTATTTTCAACAGCTTCTTCCTCTTCAGCAACTTCCTCTTCCTCCATAATTTCATTACAACGTACTTGGGCTGGATAACTTTCCATAATCACACATTCAGAATCTTCTGGACAAAGTCCCTCGCAAATATCATCAGGAAGACATCTTACTCTAGGCTCACTCGAAAATATTTCAACCGTTCCACAAAACGTGTCTTCAGGACAATTTACTTGCTCATCGCCCACAATTCCACATTCTATATCCACAACTGGCTCTTCAACAGGGGTTGGTTCGTACCCTTCCATAAGGTCACAACCACAACCTGTATAGTCATTAAAAGGAACTTCTCCTTCATCACACTCAAATTTTATAGTCTCGCAAACGCGAGTGTTTTGACTTTGATATTCACGTCCTTCCTTTTCTCCAGGATAAACGTTTGTACTTACACATGCAGAAAGAAGTAGTAAAGCTGGTATAAATAGTAATAGTAGTCTTTTCATGGTTCTAATTGTTAAATGTCGGTCAAATTGTAATGGATATCGTTAACTCAAACAAGTACGTTAGAAAAACTTGCCATATTTCTAGAAACGATGTAATTTATTTGGGCAATAAACGTGTCACCGTAGCTCAGTTGGCGTTGTCGAAGACGACAAATCTAAATAGGCGCTACGCTCGGCGGAAAGCATTAACAAGACAGTTGCAAAAACATGTCACCGTAGCTCAGTTGGTTAGAGCGCAGGACTCATAAGCCTGAGGTCGTCAGTTCAATTCTGACCGGTGACACCAATTTTTGCATTTATAATTTTTAATGCTAGAATCATCCCGATAGCTAACCAAAAAATAATGAAAAAAATAACAATAGCTTTATTTTTAGCAATGTTCGTCCTACTTGGATGTCATCACGAAACAACTATTGATGATTCCATGGAATCTGAAGCAATGGTGGAAGAAATTCCATCTTTTACCGGATTTCTTGGGCCATGGACTCGTACTGCTACATATGTTGATGGAGTATTGCAGGGTACAACTCCAGCATCTCTTAATTTTTATCCAGATTTAACATATGATTCCGCAACAGATGTCTGTGCAACTTCTGGAACATACGAAGAAATAAGTGATGGTACTGTAACTATGGTAATGCTTGTTAATGGCTGTCCTGGTAATATTTCACTTCCTTTTACGATCACTTACACATATTCAATCGAAGAAAATGAAGATGGGGAAGAGGTAATGACAATGATAACAGGACCGGTGATGGAAACATATGTACGATAATTTTGAAATTTAAGCTTTATTATTAAATTTAGTTTGCATAAAAATGCAGGCTTTTGTATAATTTTATTGATCAACCTTCGTCTTTACCAAGACTTCGGTCGACAAGTCAAAAAAATAAATATTAAAAATGGAAATAAACTTGAGCTGGGACCTCTTCGTAATCGTCTTCTTTACGGTAATAATAGCGTACAGTTTTATTATTGGCCGCAACTCCACACTCAAGATAATAATAGCTAGTTACATCGCGATTCTTGCATCAGATGGCATTGGAAATTTGATCCAGCGTTATTTTATTGGTGATACGGCAATAATAAATGTGTTTGATTTCGCTCAAGGTGACAGTTCTTTGATTGTACTCAAGATATTCATTTTTGTATTTACTATAGTATTAATAGCCACCCGTGGCAGATTCGCAATAAATATGGGTAATACAGGTTCTCATGCTATGACATTAATGCTTAATTTAACCTATGGAATCCTTTCCGCAGGCTTAATAACAAGCACAATACTCATTTATGCTTCCGGAGCCTCTCTTGTGCAAGAATCAAGCATAATAATGAACGAAGCAGTACTGCAAATGTACAGAGATTCCAACATGGTGCAGTTAATGATAAACAATTATAACGTTTGGTTCTCACTTCCTGCCATCACTTTCGTAATCTCGAGTTTTATTGGACATGATGAATAGTTGCATCAAGCACTAAAAAACCATCAAGTATAGCAAGATGGTTCTTACTGGTGGGTGTTCCGGGACTCGAACCCGGGACCAATAGCTTAAAAGGCTACTGCTCTACCAACTGAGCTAAACACCCATACTTAAACAAGCGTCGAATATATTAGGGGTGTAAGCCACAAAAGTCAAACTAAATTCTCTTTTTTCCTAATGATCTTCTTTTCTTATTAAGCTTCCTTTTCTTTATATACTTAGGATGCTCACTTAGATTCTTTGAAAGATATACATGTGGGACTTCATGTTCAAAGTCGTTTTTCTTGAAAAATTTTATCGCATTCTCATTTTCAGGATCGGTATCAACAAGCATCATGCGTGCACCATTTTCAATAAATACTTCTGTAAGTTTTTTTAGTAATTTACTGCCAATACCCATTTTTTTATGCTTTTCACTCACCCCCAACCATGCAACATATCCATAAATCCACGCACTTCTTCTTTTTTCAATTAAGGTACCTAAAATAAAACCAACAATTTTATCTTCGAATTCAGCAACAAAACAAAATTCACCATCTGATTCAAAAAACCCAACTAATTCATATTGATCCCATGTTCTGTACAAAGTTGGCCACTTTTCTGCAGTAAATAAACTTTCTCCAAGTGAAAAAACCGACGGTATATCGTCAAGTTCCATTTCACGAACCTCAACTTCATTAGATTCTATCTTTTTATTGCGGGGACACATATATATACAAATAACTTTTACTCAAGCCAATTATACTCTTTTTGTAAAAAATAACCATTAATCCTTATTCCAAATCTGCTCCTTAAAAGGATGGTGCACACCAATGCCGTCTTGAGTTAAAAGAAAAATTAATCTCTTGCGTCTAACCTCAAGACCATCTTTCTCAACGGCCTCGCCAAAGGTCTCTAATGGACGCATTCTACCATTTGTTCCAAAGGCACGCGCCCAGACTCTTCTGGTTTCAGTAAGAATCTTCTCTTGCTGATCTTCGGGCACGTCAGCGAAAGAAGCTAAATCTAATCTAGCATGCGGACGAAGATCCTTAATTGGTTGACCATTGCATTTCATTTTTGTGAGGGCTAAAAATTGGTTGCAATACTATCATAAAACAATTTTATTTCAAATAAAAATGGAGTATATTAACTAAGCTATGAAAATACTATTATTTGGATCCACCGGCTTTATTGGCTCTCAACTTAAAGAGGCTCTTTTAGAGAAGGGGCATGATATACATGATCCTAGAATTGAAATAAGGAATTTTGATGAAGTTAAAAAAACCATTGAGGAGGTAAATCCTGACTACATCATCAACGCTACGGGGATGACCGGTAAGCCAAATGTTGATTGGTGTGAAATTCACCCAGAGGAAACAAATAGCGTTAATATTGATGGTTCCGTAAACATAGCAAGAGCTGCAAATGAGAAAGGAATCAAGGTAACTCAGCTAAGTAGTGGGTGTGTTTATGAAGGTGATAATAGCGGAAAAGGATTTAGTGAAGAAGACGAAGCTAACTTTTTTGGATCAGTTTATAGCCGAAGTAGAATTGAATGTGAAAAAAAACTTAAAGAATTCCCAAATGTATTACAACTGAGAATCAGAATCCCAATAATGGGTAAACCAAATCCAAAGAATCTGATAGATAAAATGCTTCTTTATCCGCAGATGATCAATATTACCAATTCTTGTACAGTGATGGAAGATTTTGTGCCAGCAGCTATTGAATTAATTGAAAGAGGAATTACTGGAGTTATGAACATGACTAACATTGGAGCAATGAATCACGAGGAAATTATGACAATGTACAAAGAAATTGTTGATCCTAGTCTTGAAATCAACATAATGTCAAAAGAGCAAGAAGAAGAGTTATGTAAAAGAAGATCAAATTGTGTATTAAGCACAGACAAACGTGAAAATTTAGGAGTACATATGCCTCCACTAAAAGAATCGCTTAGGAGAATTTTGAAAGACTATAAACAAAAAACCTAGAATTCAGTTCTCAGGATTCAGGATTCAGCAGATTATTGGGATATGGCCCAGCCATGTAAAACTTTTCCAGCTTCATCAGACATTTGATCTAATGAACTGTATTTTTTCTCATCCAAATATCCTAAGTCAAAAGAAAGCATTAACTGACATTTCACCTCTTCCAAAGAGGCTTGTGACTGATTATAAAAACGTAAACTATCTTTTTTTCCCTTCCTTTTGAAACCCTCCGCAATATTTGAAATTATTGAAACTGCGGCTCGCCTAAGCTGTGATTTTAGACCAAACTCCTCACTTCTTGGAAAATTTGCAGTATATTTATAAATTGCTAGTACTAATTGATATGATTTTTGCCATGCGACAATATCTCTAAATGTTTTCATGATATTAAAAGATTAAATTATATGTAAAACTAATCACTATTTCTCGGCTGAGCACTGAATCCTGACTCCTGAATCCTTTTTACGAAAATAAAAAAGTAGCAAAATAAGTAACGAGTAGTAGGCAAACATCATCCAAATCCTCATTCCCGGAATATCCACACTTGCATATGGAATCTCGGATGTTATTTCAATCGTTTTAATAATGTACGTAAGCACTCCCCATGTTAAATAAGCTGGAACTAGTGCAATCGTGTGTGAAACAAACGAAACAAGCACAGCAATAAATCCAAATAACATTGCAGGTGGTATAGCAAATGCCACTAAGAGATTTGATATTGGAGAAATAATTGATAACCGTTCAAAATTAAATACGATAATAGGAAGTGCCATAACCTGCGCTGACAAAGTCATCATAATCGCCTCACGCACTCCAAATGCCTTTGGTAATATTTTGGAATATTTCTCAAAATGCGGTGCTACATAAATGAGTCCGAGGACAGCAGCGAATGAAAGTTGGAAACCTACGTCCCACCAAAGTATTTTGGGATTCATTGTCACCATAAAAAACGCTGTCCACAAAATTGTAAGATGAATATTGCTTTGTCGACCAGTATTTAATGCAAGTAAACCAAGTATCCCCATAATACTTGCACGTACAACGGCCGGACTGGCACCAACAAACAGCG
>JAHIYT010000027.1 GCA_018814945.1 Patescibacteria group bacterium | reverse complement strand
ATGAGTTTTAACAAAGTATTTTCAGAATCATCAAATTCAAATTGTATCTGTTGCTGAGAGGATGTCATTTGAAATTCTTCCAGAATATGATTTACATTTTCCACTAGCTTTGCCTCGGATCTACGAATAAGGTGATTAGTACCACTGAGACTAATTTTTGTAATGTTATTTGGTATCGCAAAAACCTCACGACCTTGTTCTAGCGCCAAACGAGCGGTAATTAGAGCACCTGACTTTATTCCTCCTTCCACAACCAAAACACCGCGCGACAACCCCGAGATGATTCTATTTCTTGCAGGAAAATGGTGGGTAAGTGCGGGAGAACCGAGTGGATATTCGGAAACAATCGCCCCTTCTTTTAAAATATCCTGAGCCAAACAGTAATTGGATGAAGGGTAGATTTTATCCACACCAGTACCCAAAACTGCAACCGTTATACCACCACTTTTTACCGCCGTTTCATGAGCGCATGAATCAACACCAAACGCTAGACCACTTACAATAACAAAACTATTACGAACCAGATCTGATGTAAGTTTTTTGGCAATCGTTTGACCATAATCTGTGATTGCCCGTGTACCAACAATGCCAATTGATTTGTGAAATGGAGGTAATTTACCACGAACAAAAAGGAATGGTGGCGGATCAGAAATTTTTTTTAAAAGTGATGGGTATTCGTCGTCATCAATTTGTAGAAGATTGATGTTTAACTCTTCCATTTTGGAAATCATTTCATGAAAGGAGATTGATTTTCGTATTTCAAAAACACGTTCAACTTTTTCGGAACCTATTCCGATGTCCAACATAAATTTTGGAGTTATTTTTTTCCACGCAGATTCAAAATCGCCAAACTGCCTCAAGACAAATTGATATTGTTCGAAATTTAGAACCCCCCACTGAGCCCAAAGATATAGATATTCATCATTCATAAATCAATTTGATCAATTAAATTATAATATTTTGGATTTGTAAAAACGTATTCCCAACCATTAGGTAATTCGTGTTTTATTGGGTTGTATGCAATGTACCCCATATGATATTGCCAATCATTTTCATTACGGATGAAATGGTCGTGATATGATTTTTGCCATTGGAAATGGGGAAATGGGTTTTGTTTTGGATATTTGAATTTGAAACGAAATTTCAATATAAATTTTTTTGAAATAAATTTATTTAATGCATTCCACCGAAGGCGCGGATCATGATCCGCGCCTTCGATTTGGGGTGAATCATATTTATTATCCCCCATTACAAAATTACAATCCCTCGATACATTTCGTTTCAAAAAATGCATAATCTCCGAAACATTACATTTACCCTCCGGCCGAATCAACAAATGAAAATGATCCAAACATAAAACCCACCCGTATAAAACGAACTGTTTCAATTTTTTACAAATCCTCAAATTTTCTACAAACAAATCACAAAATATCTTCTCTTTGAAAAATGGGTAATTATTATGTGTTTTGCATGTAATAAAATATTCCGCATTTTCAAAATATATGCACTTTTGACTGTTTCGATGTTTTAACTTCATACAACAAATTCATTTAAATACAAAAAAATACTAGAGATTGATTTATAGCATGTAGGTTTTTATATAGTCAAATTAAAAAAATCCCAACGCACACGCGGGGCCCCTATTCAAGTAGGGGGGAGTTAATAGTAAGGGGAAGAAAGAAAAATATAATAAAAGAAAGAATCTAAAACCTTATCTCACCACCAGTCACAACCTTACCGATAACTTGTGCCTCAATTCCCTGGTCGGACAGATGATCCAAAAGAATATCAACATCTTTAGGATCTACAACCATCATCATGCCAATAGCCATATTCCACGTTTTATAAGCTTCTTCCCGTGATACATTCCCATATTCCATCATCTTCTTCATAAATTCGTGTGGTTCAATTAAATTATCAAGTTCCGCACCAAGACCTTTATCTTTCAAAATTCTTGGCAGATTACCCGGAATTCCTCCACCGGTATTATGAACAATTCCTTTTGCTACGATCTTTCTTTCTTCCTTATATCCACCAATAATATTCAAAAGCGAACGATGGTAAATCTTGCAAGGAGTAAGAATAACCTCTCCCCAAGTTCGTCCATCGCCGTAATCTGCATTCACCCAATCTTCACCAAATTGGTTTTTCAGAATCATTCGAGCCAAACTCAGACCATTAGAACGAATACCGTCAGATTTTAAACCGATAATTACGTCTCCATCTGCAATATCTTCACCTGTAATGACTTTATCTTTTTCAACAATCCCAACAGCTGTTGCGTTCCACACCGCACCATTTAAAGCATCACCAAGTTCTGCAAGCTCACCACCGGGAATAACAATCTTTTGTTCAAGAGCCGCTTTTTTAAGGCCAGCCATAAGACCTTCAACCATATCTTCATCAAGTGATGGGCTATCAAGTGTATTTGTAATAGAAACAACTTCCGCACCCACACAAACACCATCATCTGCAACCATTGCAACAAGGTCGTAACCAAGAGTATCAAATTTACGCATTTTTTCAGCCACTTCAATTTTTGTTCCAACTCCATCATCATTTTGAATCATGTAATAATCACCCATGTCCAACATTCCGGTAAAACCGCCTTCTTGAACTACAGGTTCACCAATTTTTCCCTTTCTACCAGGGAATGTAGCTTTAGCAGCCTCATATGCCATTTTGGAACATCTATCACCAAGTTCCACATCTACTCCAGATTCCTTATATGTCGACATTAAAAATTAAAAATTAAAAATTAAAAATTTTATTGTATTTTTCCATCTTCCAAGTTTATTGTCCTACACTTGGCTAGTTCTTGTACTAATGGATCATGAGTTGTCACAAAAACCGTTGCGCCCTCTCTATGCAATTTATTT
>JAHIYT010000003.1 GCA_018814945.1 Patescibacteria group bacterium | reverse complement strand
TTCTTCATAAACTCTCATTATTTTTTCACGAACATTACCGCCCATCTGACCGATTATCCTTTGATAGTGATCAAGTTTTTCCATTAATTCCTTCACTCCGGAAGGCAGTGCATCGGGAGTTCTTACAGTTCCAGCCACATTAGTAGGGTCATCAACTACAGTATTAGTAAAAATATTTTCCAATTGAACTCTGATATTTTCCACCTCCCTTTCAGCTTTTGCTAGAATCTCAGTAGGAGCAATAATATTAGGCAAAACAAATCTGCCCCCTTCAATCCTTCTCAAATTAGAAGTAGATCCAATTAATTCATCCCTTTTCGAGCTAACAGGAAAATGAGTAGGTTTTGTCCCACGCATGTTTTCTAAGCCATCAGGTTTTGGACCTGTTTTAGCCATATTTGAGGAAGATAACTTTATAAAAACTAAAAGGTAGTGATTTTAACACATTATATCATTATTTGTCAACCACTTTCCACCTAATTTCTTTTTCTAGTTTTCCGGGTATGGTAAACCCGGCAGCTTTTGTATGACCACCACCACCATAAGCAGCGGCAATCTCAGCTACATCGACCTCATCTCGAAGCGTTCTAAGTGACCCTTTAACTTTATCTCCGCGCTCAGTAAGAATCACACTATATTTAGCACTAGGGACAGCATTTACATAGTCCACGGCACCTGTCATCTCACTATAATCAGCACCAGTATCTTCAAAATCCTTGTTAGTAACAATAGACATAGTTACCTGATCTGAAGTTTGATAGGCGTTTTTCATTACCCTGCCCCAAAGCCTCATTGTAGAAACTTTTGTAGTATTGAAGATATCCTTAGAAATACTCCTCAAATTAGCTCCTTTGGCAAGCAATCTAGCTGAAATTTTCATAACTTCAGCAGTTGTATTTGAGTGCATAAAGCTGCCAGTATCTGTATAAATACCGGTAAGAAGACATGTAGCAATATGCCTATCTATTTCTAAACCAAGTTGCAGTATCATCTCATAGACTATCGCTGTTGCAGAAGCCGAATCTGTCACAACCAAGTTGTATTTACCGAAAAAATCATTCGACCCGTGATGATCAATGTTCACAACATTTAAACTCTTATCAAAGAGTTCTGGATAACTTTCATTGAATCCTGTTAAATGGGATGCCCCAGCATCAACGATAAATATGGAATCATAATCCAGATCTTCCAAATCTACTTTTACCTGTTCTACGTTTGGCATAAACGAGAAAACCAAAGGTGGAGGATCAAAGCATCTGACTTCTGGTTCTTTCCCAAGGTTTTTAAAAAGCTGATATAACCCAAGGGCGCTCCCCATGGTATCGCCATCTGGAGATTTATGAGGGATTATAAGTATTTTATTTGAATTTTCAATTAATTCCTTAATTGAATTCAATTCGTTTTGATTTAATTCCATTTTGTTTTTTAGTTTTATTTAAATTTGGGCTATTAGTGTTAAATTTGATATTAAATTTTAGAGCTTAAAATAACTTATGAGCATGCCTCTAGCAAGATTTTAGGGTGGTATGTTTTGCACATTTATTATTAAATATTATGAAAAATTGAAAATCTAAAGATTATTGTTTTCATGTTTTCATGTTTTCAAGTTTTCAAGTTTTCATGTTTTCAAGTTTTCATGTTTTCAAGTTTTCAAGTTTTCATGTTTTCAAGTTTTCAAGTTTTCATGTTTTCAAGTTTTCAAATTTTCACTCTTGTAGTATCGTAATAACATCATGGAGATAGACAAAAAAATCAAAACAATATTCGCAGGAACCCCAAATATATCCACTCCTTTACTCAAGAGATTATTTGACGATGAAAGATTTGATGTAAAATTGGTTATAACTCAGGTGGATAAGCCCGCCGGCAGGAAAATGGAGCTAATGCCTCCCCCCGTAAAATCTGTTGCTGAAAAGCTAGCTATACCAATTTTCCAACCCGAAAACATAAATACTCCTGAAAGCATTGAAAAAATATCCAGATTTGCACCAGACATCATAATTGTAATGGCCTACGGCCAGATTTTAAGTAAGGAGATTCTGGATATACCGCAATTCGGCTGCCTTAATATTCACGCATCAATTCTGCCAAAATACAGAGGAGCATCTCCTGTTCAGAGTGCACTCCTTGGTCAGGAAACTGAAACTGGAATATGCTTAATGAGAATGGAACAGAAAATGGATACAGGCCCAGTATATGAAGAATTTAGAACTTCAATTGAACCAAATGATAACTCTATTACACTTTCAGAAAAGCTTGCATATTTAGCATCGCATAATATTCCTGATGCAATTTTTAAAGTAACCCAAGGAAAGCTATCCCCTACCCCGCAAAATGAATCTGGAGCTACATATTGCCAAAGAATTTTAAAAACGGAGGGGCTAATTAACTGGG
>JAHIYT010000026.1 GCA_018814945.1 Patescibacteria group bacterium | reverse complement strand
GCTCCTCGGTATGAAAGATTTTGCCAGATTCGACGGCTGGCTAATGCCCGATGGGAATTTATGGTTTTCCGACTTCAATCCAATTAGTGGAATGGAACAAAACAGCTTTTTATTCATGCAGTCATCAAGAATCGGAATGAGTCACCGCGACGTCCTCAAATATATTGTAAAAAGCGCTTGTCGCCGAAACGGAATTGATTTTCCGCAATTGGATAAGCAATTGGACAAGCAATTGGATAAGCAACAGGAAATCAATGTTCTCTTCGGTGGAAAAACAGCAGAACGCCAAGTGTCCGTAATGTCCGGTACAAATGTATGGCTCAAACTAAAAAGATCTGATAAATACAAGCCGGAACCATATTTACTCGACATGAATCACAACGTTTGGCATTTGCCTTACGCTCTAACTCTAAATCACACCGTGGAGGAAATGATGGAAACGTGCTTATCCGCAAAAAAGGATGAGAAGCGATTACATAAACTAATCAACCGCGTGGTGGATAAATTGGGTGCAGAGCAAGGGGAGCTTTCTGAGCCTTGGTTCTTCCCGGAAAAAATGTCATTAAAAGATTTCATCAAAAAATCTAAATATGTCTTTATCGGTCTGCATGGTGGAATAGGCGAAGACGGCACACTCCAAAAAATGCTGGAAGAAGCTAAAATTCCATTCAACGGTTCCGGCTCCAAAGCTTCCAAATTAGGAATGGATAAATATAAGACGGCTGAGGCCGTTAAACGCCTTGAGAAAGATGGGGTTTATTCTGCTTCAAAAAAACTTGAAAACTTAAAAATTTTTCAGGTTTTCAAACCTCTCGATTATAAAAGATATTGGAAAAACTTAATTGGAGAAATTGGCAGTAGAACAGTCATTGTAAAGCCAGTAGATGACGGTTGTAGTGCAGGTATTGCAAGGCTTTACACGCCAAAAGATCTGGAAACTTACATAAAATATACACTCAGAGCTTCTCTGAGTATTCCCGAAGGAAAGCTGACAAAACAACATGTAATTATAGATATGCCTCATTTGAAAATGAAGAACATAATGTTTGAGCAATTTATCGCAACAGACAAAGTTCGTGTAATTAAAAATAAACTCAAATGGCAGATCAGAAACAACTGGATTGAAATTACAATGGGTTTACTGGAAAAGAACGGAAAGATGAGAGCTCTGTCGCCAAGTATTACTGTGGCTGTTGGAAACATCTTAAGCCTAGAAGAAAAATTTCAAGGGGGGACTGGAGTAAACATTACTCCTCCACCAGCCCCATTCGTAAAACTCTCTGCCGTTCAAAAAGCGATGGAAAGAATGGAGAAGGTTGCAGAGGCTATGGGACTTAGTGGTTACTGCCGAATAGACGCTTTTATGCACATTAAAACAGGAGAGCTAATAATAATCGAGGCAAATACCACTCCAGGCCTGACTCCATCTACAGTAATCTACCACCAGGCGTTATCCGAAAAACCTCAGCTCTACCCAACTCAGTTTTTAGAAAAGATTATTGAGAGTTCAATTTAAGATTTAACTAAGGTGCGAAAGCCTTTTTAGCTCTTCTCTTAGTTCACGAACCCTTTTTTCACACTCATTGTAGAATTTATCTTCAGGAGTGAGTCTTTTTAGTTGTGCAATTGAAATTACTAGCAGCTCATTGGTTCTTTCCCTAAGGGAAGATACAACAATTTTCTTAATTTCAACTATTGCGCTTGTTTGCTTGAGGATACTTAAATAATCTTCAATACCCATTAGATCTGCGCGATCACGAGATTGAATAGACTGTTTTACACCCTCTTTATCTGATCGTAATTTGCGGGACCAATCCTGTATTACACCTTCGACTCCTTCCATAAGAGATTGTTAAGAGCCAATTCTTCTTCTTAGATTCTCCAATATTGAAATTGTAGTTTCACAACCACCGATAGCTATCTCAGGATTATCAGTGCACATAGGCTTTGCAGTGGTTTCCCTAAGAGCAGCTCTCCATCCTAAAAGCGTTTCCTCAACTATACCATCGACTTCAGTCACATCTACGCCTTTTAGTTCTTCTGCTATTTGAGCATCCGATATACTTGTAGCATTTAGCATTAAATGATTCGCTACATCCCTTGGATCCTTTCTACTTTCTAATGAGGGCATATCAAAAAAGTTAATAATAATTCGGATGAGGATTATTACATAGCTTCTTTTATTTGTAAATCCCTAAAATACTTTCTTTGGCGAAAGTATATATAAATACGATGCACTCATATAACTTAATGCAGCCATTAGTACAAAAATTGCATTAAATCCAAATCTGGTTACTATAAGTCCTCCGGCCAATGCACCAATTGCAGTCGTAAAATAATTCATAGATTCCCACGCACCCCACTCAGTGCCCTCTCTATTGTCATCTAAGTGAG